>DAIEHU010000087.1 GCA_027353395.1 Desulfobacteraceae bacterium | reverse complement strand
GCTGACTTCACACAGAAATACATCGGCCTGTTTAAACAGGATCTGGATCGGCTGCGAATCAAACCCGCTGAGAAATACCCCCGTGCCAGCGATCATATTAGAGATATGGTGGATCTGGTCAAAAAACTCATGGACAAGGGGGTGGCGTATGAAAATCTCCGGTCCCTGTATTTTAATATCGGCAGCTTTCCGGAATACGGCAAGCTTTCCGGCATTGATCTGAATAAAATAAGGCTCGGCGCCACCGTGGATCTGGATGAGTACGAAAAAAACAATCCCAGAGATTTCACCCTGATGAAGCGGGCGAAACTCTCGGAATTGAAGCGGGGCATCTATGTGAAGACCGAATGGGGCAATGTCCGGCCTTCCTGGCACGTGCAGTGCGCGGCCATGTCCATGAAGTACTTGGGCGAATCCTATGACATTCACACCAGCAGCCGGGATCTGGTGTTTCCGCACCATGAAAATGAGCTGGCCATCGCGCGGGCGGTCACCGGCAAGCCCCTGGCCCGGCTCTGGATGCATTGCGAACGTGTCACGATGGAAGAAAGACCGGCGGATGGCGAAAAACAGGCCCTGCCGGCCCTGGAGGAACTGGTCCAGGAGGGCTTTACGCCAAGGGAAGTCCGGTTCTGGCTGGTGTCCAACCATTACCGGAAACCCCTGACATTTTCAAAAACCCGCCTGCTGATTCAGGCCCGCAGCGCATTAAAACGCATTGACGCCTGTGTTCATGAGCTTGCCGCCATCGCCGGGGAAAAAGAACCCGGAAACAGAAACAACGCCCAAACCGGCAGTCCGGAAATAGACCAGATCGCCTATGATATCCGTCAGGGATTCATCTCCGCCATGGATGATGATTTGAATTTCCCCCGCGCCCTGGTGGATATTTTTACCGCCATTAAAAAAATGAATATTTTGATGGCGGATGGGAAGATCGACGGAAACGGGGCGGCGAAATTAATTGGTGCTTTTCAGAGTATTGATGAAGTGATGCGGATTTTCGATTTTGGTTCCAGACAGATTGATGATGGTCTTCTTGATCTGATACGCCAGAGAGATGCCGCCCGTGAAGCGGGGGATTTTGAAAAAGCCGACCGGATACGGGAAACCCTGCGGGAAAGCGGGGTGGACGTGCAGGATGAAAAAATTTAACCTCCAACAGGATTGCCATTGAAAGCATGACACCCATCTATTTTCCCTTCACCTATATCCCCGAACCGGTTGCAAGACGGTTGAAAAAACTGTTCGGACAGGTGACCGTGTATCTGCCGGTCCCTGCGGCTTTTATTCCCGGAACCATGCGTCAATTGAAGACCGAAGGCCGCATCAACTTGCGGGTTCCCTGCCCGGATGACGGAAACCGCCTGATACAAGCCTTACGGGACTTTAAAATCTGGGGCGAGCGACATTACGGTGACGGGACGTCTTTAAAAGAAGTTTTCAGCGACGGGTTTTACAACCAGACCTTTACCGCCCAGATCCAGTCCGACATCTTAAAACAGGGGAAAACAGCGGCCCCCTCTCCTGATCCGGGGTTCGCCGCCCGCCTGTTTCTGACGATGGCCCAGGAACGGGATGCGCATCAATATGATCTGGAGCGTGAGATGACGCTGTCCACGGATGCGGAGCGGGATCTTTTCGCCCGCATGAACGGACAGGAAAAAACGCCGGATTCGTCCGTGGAGCAAATAAAAACCGGGGATTATGGAACGGTCATGACCGCCGCACGCCTTTCCGCCTGGTCGCATCTGTTTTATAAAGACGCGCCGGAATCCTGTTTCCTGGTTACAAACAGCCGCGCCGCCGTGGAACAGATGATGGAACCCTTTTCAGATATCCGGCAACTCACTGTTTTTGAAGAAATTTCATGCGAATTGAGCAATCCGGAACGGGCGGAACTGGCGCAATACATGGCGGAACTGCGCCATGCTCCGGATCCTGAGGCTGACGCCGTCGCCATTCCGTCATTTAAAGCCGCCCGGACCGGCGGCCGGATCCGCTTGTCGCTGTTTCTTCTGCCGCACGCCGGCCCGGCGGAAATATTCGCGGTTTTGTCTCATTCCGGCGGCGCCGGGCATACAGGCATTTCCAACCCGTTTAATACGGTTATTGCTTTGTGTGAACTGTAACGCTTAATAAGGGGTTGACTTCGGGCGGGTCTTTGGATAATTCTTGCCGTCTGATTTTCGCGAAATAAGAAGTTTTGGACGATTCGGGAGCTTTCGGAGTTCATGGACTTTATTTTTCTGTCAATACTGTTGATGGTTGCCGGGACTGCCCTGTGTCTTGTCATCCACAGGCAGTTTACCTTGATGAAAACAACGGGGGTGCTGGCCATCAGCGCCGGGTGCCTGATCGGGCTATTCAACAGCCTGATCCAGTTATTCCATCCTGGAACCGAAGCGTTTGCCGCCGCCTACCTGCATGGGTTTTCCCTGTCCTTCGCCATTGACGGTTTATCGGCCTTTTTTCTGGTCATCATTTATTTTGTTTCCTTTTTAGCCGCTTTATACAGCTTCCATTACCTCAGCACGCCGGAAAAAGCCTTGCGCACTGGCTTGAGCTATCTGTTCTTCAGTCTGCTAATCGCGTCCATGGTCCTGGTGGTTGTGGCGGCCAATATGATCACCTTCATGCTTTTCTGGGAAATCATGTCCCTGTCGTCTTTTTTCCTGGTGGTCTATGATTATGAAAAGCCCGAAAACCGAAAGGCCGGGTATCTGTATTTTGTATTCTCCCATATCGGGGCCATGATGCTTTTTGCGGCGTTCGGCCTGATTTACGGATTTTCCGGCAGCTTCGGGTTTGATGGCGCGGCCTCGCTGCCGGACTGGGTGAAAATCGTCGTGTTTGTTCTGGCTTTCGCCGGATTCGGCTCCAAAGCCGGCGTGTTCCCGTTCCATGTGTGGCTGCCCCACGCCCATCCAGCCGCTCCCAGCCATATATCCGCCGTGATGTCCGGGGTAATGATTAAAATCGGCATTTACGGCATTCTCCGCGTGTATGCGGTGCTGAATGACCATCATCCGTTGTTCGGTGAAATACTGGTAATCGCCGGCATGATTTCCGGGATTCTCGGGGTGGTGTACGCCCTGGGCCAGCAGGATATCAAACGGATGCTGGCCTATTCCAGCATTGAGAATATCGGAATCATTCTCATCGGCATGGGCATCGGCATGATGGGCGTGTCCGCTGGCAACCCCGTGATGGCCGTGCTGGGTTTTGCCGGAGGCCTCTTCCATGTGCTCAACCATGCGGTTTTTAAATCCCTCCTGTTTATGGGGGCCGGCCTTGTGATCAAAAAAACCGGCGTTCACGACATGGATGCAATGGGAGGCCTTATGAAAAAAATGAGAATCACCGGAATAACATTTCTGGCGGGTTCTCTGGCGATTTCCGGATTGCCGCCGCTCAATGGGTTTGTGGGTGAATTTTTCATCTATATGGGCGGATTTAAAGGCGCGGGCATGGATAAACTGCCCTTGATCCTGAGCCTGATGGCCATTATCAGCCTGGCGGTGATCGGCGGCTTGGCCCTGGCGTGTTTCACCAGGGTTCTGGGGGTGGTTTTTCAAGGGGAGCCCAGAAGCGAACGGGCTGCCAAGGCCGATGAAAAAGGGCCCATGATGCTGATTCCCATGGCCGCCCTGGCGGTTTCTTGCGGCATTATCGGCGTTTTTCCGGAAGTTTTTTCCCTCATGACCATCCGGGGGGTTTCGGCGCTGAATCTGGGATATGGCGATATCCCGTTCTCCCCCTTCCTGCAGATGACCGGAAATATTTCCCGGTCGGCCGCCGTTTTCCTGTTGCTCGTCATTTGCGTTCTGGCTGTCCGTTATTTCCTTTACCAGGGCAAATCCATCCCCCGCGCCGCCACTTGGGGCTGCGGTTTCACACGGCCCACGGTAAAAATGCAATATACGGGTTCGTCCTATGCGCGGTCCATCATCGATTTTTTCAGGCCGGTGGCGTATTTATGTGAAAATCACCCGCCGGTCCAGGGCGTATTCCCGGCCGGCACCCAGTACAGCAGCCATGTCATTGATATTGCCGAGCGGTATATGGAGGTCGGCATCGTGCGCCCGGTGCTGTTTTTCTTTGATAAGCTGCGATGGATTCAGCAAGGGGATATTCATCCGTATATCGGCTATATCCTGCTGGCCATCGTGCTGCTGCTGTTTTTTGTTTAAAAAAATTGCGGGATTCGCATGATATTGCCATGCATATGATTGAAATCCATAAGTGAGCCGAATATATGATTGAATCCATCATTCTCTGGATACTGGCGATCCTTCTTTCGCCGTTTTACGCGGCGGTCATTTTAAAGGTCAAAGCGTTTTTCGGCGGCAGAAAAGGCCCGCCCCTGCTGATCCATTATTATACCCTGATGAAACTATTTAAAAAGGCGTCGGTTTACAGCACCAGCACCACGTTTATTTTTAAAATGGGGCCGCTGGTTTCCCTCTGCGCAGCACTAATGGCGCTCCTGTTTTTGCCCATCGCCGGACGGCCGCCCGTCCTTTCTTTTAACGGCGATGTAATTTTCATTTTGTATCTGCTGGGATTGGGACGGTTTTTTACCATCGCGGCGGCCATGGACACCGCGTCCCCGTTTGAGGGCATGGGGGCCGCGAGGGAAGCCTTTTTCCCCATTATCTGCGAGGTCGGCATGTTCATGATTCTGCTCCTGTTTTTTCAACTGGCCGGCGCGCTTTCTCTATCCGCCTATTTTACCGGCGGCCACACGGCAGCTCTCTGGCATATGGCTGGCGCGCCGATGCTGTTCGTGGTCATCTCCTTTTTCATTATTTTGCTGGCGGAGAATTCCCGGGTTCCGGTGGATGATCCGGCAACCCATCTGGAACTCACCATGATTCATGAAGTCATGGTGCTGGACCACGGCGGCCCTGACTTCGCCCTGATTGAGATGGGCTCATTTATCAAGCTGTTTTTTTATGCCACATTTGTGGAAAGGTTGATCTGTCCGGTTGTTTCGGCCAATCCGGCGGTGAATTTCTGTCTGTTCGCCGTTATTCTGTTAATCATCTATAAGGTGATTGGCCTTGTCGAATCGGTGATGGCCCGTTACCGGATGGACATTGTTCCCCGGCTGCTGCTGATATCGTTCTCTCTTGCCTTTTTTGCGTTCGTTATCACGCTGGAGTTTGTCAAATGATTCATTCAGTGGATATTCTCTTGTCTTTTGTATTATTATCGGTCCTGTTTTCTTTTGGCACCAGCCGTTTGGTGGTGATGATCCGGATCGTCGCGTTTCAGGGCGTGGCGGCCGCCATCGCGCCGTTTTTTCTGGAGCATTCCATGAGTTTCGGCGGCATTGTGTTCACCATGTCGATATTAAGCATCCGGGGGATCATTATTCCCTGGAGTATTTATGCCGTGGTTAAAAAAATAGGCATCAAACGCGCCCTTGAAATCAATGTCGGCTATAATGCGTCGCTGTTTTTCTGTCTGCTGCTGATCGTTTCTGCCCAGATGCTGAGCCATAAATTCAATTTAAGCGATTTTACCGGCAGCAAACTCATTGTCTCCGCCGCAATCAGTCTGATTGTGGCGGGTTTGTTTCTGCTCATGGCCAGACGAAACGCCATTGTCATGGTTCTGGCGTATATTATGATGGAAAACGGCATCTCCCTGCTGGGGGCGCCCTTGTCCGCCGGCGCTCACACCATTGTGGAATTCGGCATTCTGCTGGATGTACTGGCCGGCGTGATGATAATGGGCATCATGCTCCAGAGCATCCAGAACAAATATGTGAACCTGGATACCGCACAGCTCAGGAAGTTAAAGGAATAGGCTGGATAATGCTTGAAATTATTTTTCTGATTCCGTTTGTCACCGCTATTGCGGCGTTTTTTCTTCCGCGAACAGCGGGACGGCGGCTGATGGTCATCACGGGAATCATCCATCTATTTTTCACCGCCATGATTTGGATCAATCGGCCAGCGGCGATGTTTCCGGGTTATTTTGGGATATGGTCCGAGGGGTTGTTATCCCTTACCGTGATATCCCTGTTGTTTTGTTTGATTTCCATCTATACCATGGAATATCTCAAACATTCCCACATCCAGCATGAAAACGTATTCATTGGTTCCCTTCTGTTGTTCCTGTCAACCATGACCATGGTCACGCTTTCAGATCATATCATGGTCATGTGGATCGCCATTGAGGCCACCACCCTGACCAGCGCGCCGCTGATATTCACGCATCGGACACCGCGGTCGCTTGAGGCCACCTGGAAATATGTGCTCATCTGTTCCGTGGGCATCGCCATGGCGCTTTTGGGGTCAGTTCTGATAACCTTGGCAATGGATGTGGGGCATGTGAATGTGCCGGTCTCCTTTTCTGAACTGACCGGGGCCGCCACCCAACTGGACCCGGTCTGGCTCAAAGCGGCGTTTGTGTTTATTTTTGTGGGATACGGCACCAAAATGGGGCTTGCGCCCATGCATACCTGGCTACCCGACGCTCACAGCGAGGCCCCAAGTCCTGCATCCGCGATGCTCTCCGGCGTGCTGCTGAACTGTGCGTATTTGGGTATTTTTAAAACCAATAAAATCATGGTGGCCGCTGGACTGGGTAATTTTTCCGGCACGATTCTCATGGTGTTCGGACTCATGTCGATAATGGCCGCCGCCACCTTTATCATCAAGCAGACGGAATATAAACGGATGCTGGCCTATTCCAGCATTGAAAATATGGGCATCATCGCCTTCGGCACCGGCATCGGCGGCATCGGCGCTTATGGCGCCATATTGTGTCTGATTCATCACAGCCTGATCAAGTCCTCCCTGTTTTTGACCTCCGGGAATATTCATTCCGGGTATAATAGCTGGTTTATCGATCAGATCGGGCGTCTGCCCAGGCGTATGCCGAAAACATTTGTGGCGTTTCTTGCAGGGTTTGCAGGCATTGCCGGATTTCCTCCGTTTGGGATGTTTATCGGAGAGATGCTGATTATCTTCGGCGGATTCCGGGCCGGGCATTACGCGATGATCGCCATATTTATTCTGAGCCTGTGCTTTATTTTCGCGGGACTTTCCAATCAGATCATCAAAATGTCATTCGGTGACGTTCCGGAAGAAATAAAGGGCGTTTTCCATGAAAAAGCCAGCCTGGTCTGGCCCCAATATGCGCTGCTGCTCACTTCCCTGGCGCTTTGCGTGTGGATGCCCGATATTCTGTATCAGACCATTATGGATGCGGCCATGGCCATGAGCGGAGGATTTTAGTGATGAACGCTTTTGTTGAAGTTTTAAACGGCACGGCCCTGCCCATACAGCGGATTCCCCACCTGGCGTTCGCCGATTTCAGACGGCAGGCCCTGGACATTGTGACGTCCGGCGGCAAAGTGGTGACGTTTTTCGCCTATACGGATGGCGATACGGACAAACTGCTGGCGGTTTTACGCACCGGCAAACTGCTGGCCGCCGGGTGCGATGCGCCGGAATCCTATCCGGCACTCTCCGCTCAATGTGAACCATTTCACCTGTTTGAGCGGGAAATCGCCGAGCAATTCGGCATCCGCCCCGAAGGCCATCCCTGGCTCAAAATGGTGCGGTATCATCCCAATATCCGGGGCAAGGCCGATGTGTTCGGCAATGATTACCGCCAGGATATTCCGGGGAATTATCCGTATTATTCCGTGGAGGGGAAAGAAATCCATGAAGTGGCGGTGGGCCCTGTTCATGCCGGCGTGATTGAGCCCGGCCATTTCCGGTTCAACTGCATCGGCGAACGGGTGCTGCATCTGGAGATTCAATTGGGGTATCAGCACCGGGGCATTGAATCCCTGATGCGGAAGGCGGAACCCAAACGCCTGCCGGTGATCGCCGACAGCATCGCCGGGGACACCGCAGTCGGCCACGGGGTCAGCATTGCCCAGGCAGTTGAAGCCCTGGCGGACACTGGCGCATCCCTCCATCCGGACCAGGGCGCGGAAATCATCCGGACCATCGGCCTGGAACTGGAACGTCTGGCCAATCATATCGGGGATCTGGGTGCGCTCAGCGGGGACGTGGCGTTTTTGGCGCCGGCGAATTATTTCGGGCGGATTCGCGGGGATTTCTTGAACATGACGCTGCTGATCTGCGGCAACCGCCTCGGCAAGGGGCTTGTGCGGCCCGGAGGGGTCCGGTTTTCCATTGACAGCGAGATCAGCCGGATGCTCATGGAGCGGATCAATGAACTGGAACCCCAGGTCCGGCATGTGCTGGATCTGCTGTTGCTGACGCCCAGTGTTCTGAGCCGGTTTGAATCATGCGGGGTCGTCAAAACCGAGGATGCCGAAAAACTCGGGCTGGTGGGACCGGCCGGGAGGGCGAGCGGACTCGCCTATGACGCGCGACGCTGTTTTCCCACGGAATATTACCCCCATCTGTATATCCCTGAAAATCCGAAATCCTCCTGTGATGTCCATGCAAGGGCCAGGGTGCGGGCGGATGAAATATTGCAGTCCATCAACCTCATCAAATCCCTGCTGGCCCGTCCCATTGAAACACGGTGTGTTGACGGAGGGCCATTTAAGCTTGCGCCGTCGTCTTTCGTGGTCACCGTCAATGAAGCCTGGCGCGGCGAACTGTCCCATTGCGTCATCACGGACGCTGACGGCGGGATTCTGCGATATAAGATCAAGGATCCGTCCTTTCATAACTGGAACGGACTGGCCATGGCGCTCCGGAATACCGGAATTTCAGATTTCCCGTTAAACAACAAGAGCTTTAATCTGTCCTATTGCGGGGTTGATCTCTAATTCTGATGAAACCGTAAAAAGTCAATTTTCTCCTTTTTCCGTCATTCCGGCGCAGGCCGGAATCCAGTATATTCACTAAGTTCTGGATGCCGGATCAAGTCCGGCATGACGAGTCGCAGACTTTTTACGAGATCATCAATTCTAATTCCAAATCAAA
>DAIEHU010000086.1 GCA_027353395.1 Desulfobacteraceae bacterium | reverse complement strand
TGGGGCTTGCGTGCAGCGACTGTCATCATGAGTATGAGGAGGGGCCGGGTGTCAAGCCGCAATTATGCAGCGACTGCCATGAGCCGGGCGGCCATGACGGCGCCATGCTGAACCGCCGGCAGGCATTCCATAAACAATGCATTGGCTGCCATGAGGAAATCGGGATTACCCCCGGCAAAAAAGATTGCGCCGGATGCCACGCACCCAGAAAAAGGGCCGATGCCTTTCATGGGCAGTGCATCAAATGCCATGAAGATGTCGGCGCTGGTCCCGCGGGCGGGGACGCGGACTGTAAAAAATGTCACGGCTTTTAGAATAGCGGTGTTTTTTGCGCTGCCGGCAGAGGTCTCCCAGATTTCTTGAGGAAAATAACAATTAAAAAGTCAAGCAGTTATAGGTTAATCCATGATTAAAAGAGCATTCTTCGGAATTTTAAAACCGAAATTGCATTATAAGCAAATTGATGAAGCTCCGGCGCAGCCGACCAGCGTAAGGGCATCGCAGAAAATAACGCTTTATATTGACGATCCGGATCAAAATACAGAGGCCTCTGTTTTGAAGGTTGGGGATCCGGTCAAAAGTGGCCAGAAGATTGCATTGACGGCAAAGGCGGATTCTTCTTATCTGCTTGCCAGCAGGTCCGGCCGGATATCGAATATTGCGCTTTTTGTGGGAATTTTCGGGAAAAAATTCACAGCTGTGACTATTGATATGGATGCAGACGCCGCGCAAATAATGGATGACGTTTTCAAAAGCGCCAGCCAGACGCCATCCCTCGAAAATGCAAGGGCGATGCTGGCCGGGCTTCCGGGAAAACCGGATTTCAATGTTTTTTTGAGCGGCGGCCATCCGGTGAAAACCATTGCGGTTCTGGGCGCGGATAGCGATTTACTGAGTATTACCAGGCAGTACTTTGTTAAAAACAACATTATTTCCATCAAAACCGGAATCGATCTCCTTCGCAAGATAACGGGAATCCATAACGTGATTCTCATTGTCCCCCATCATCTTGCCCAAGTGGCCGGGTCTTCCGGAGCCACTGTCAAAACCGTGGATTCCGAATACCCCTCCGCACATCCACACCTGATTCGTCAGCATATTTTATCTAGTGAAGCGCCTATCTCTGGCGCCGGCGTTGCTTTTTTCAGCGCCGAGGCGGTTTCCGCCATTGGCGCGGCGTTTAATACCGGGAAACCGCCTCTGGAAAAACTGCTTTCTTTTATATCAAAGGACGGCACGCGGCGGCTCGTTTCCGTCCCCATTGGAACGTCTGCGCAGGATATTTTAAATGAATTCAATGAAAAAATTAAGGATGGCGATCAATTAATTGTCGGCGGCCCTCTGACCGGAATTTCGGTTTACGCCTCGGATTATCCGGTGCTGCCGGATACCGATACCCTCATGGTTTTGAGCAAAAAGAAGATCGTCGAACGTGAGGAATCCGCATGTGTAAATTGTGGCGAGTGCGTTCGGGTGTGTCCGTCCGGCATTCAGGTCAACCTTCTGGTCCGTTGCCTTGAAGCCCGGAAGTTCCAGGAGGCTTCTGACCGGTATGACCTTTTTTCGTGCATTGAATGTGGGTTTTGCAGCTATGTCTGTGAATCCAGGATTCCGGTTTTCCAGCATATCAACCTTGCGAAATACACTCTGGAACATATGAAAGAAGCGGAGAAAAACAATGTCTAGCAACACCATAAAATTGACGGTTTCTCATGCGCCATTCTGGCACAATGGAAGCAGTACGGCGTCAAAAAGCCGCAATATCCTGCTGGACAGCCTTTTTGCGGTCGTGCCCGGCTGCTATCAATATGGCAGAGCGGCGGCGGGTGTTGTGACAATCGCCGTTGCTTCCGCCATTATCTGGGAATTGCTCATCAATTTTTTGTCCCGGCGTTCCATATCCGTGGGTGACGGGAATGCGGCGGTCATTGGCATGATGCTGGCGATGCTGATGCCGGCCACAACCCCCTGGTGGGCGGTGGTGACCGGCACGTTTCTGGCGGTGGTGATCGGCAAGGAGATTTTCGGCGGCATCGGCGCCAATCCTTTCAATCCAGCAGTCCTGGGCATGGCCATCTTAATGTTGGGATGGCCTTTTCTGTTTGATTTTAATGCTTCCGTTTTAAACTATGCATTCGATTTCAAAGCCATATATCCGCTGGTGCTGTCCAAATCCTTCGGCGCGCATGCGGTGGACTCTTTTACCGTGATGGAGTTGTTGAAAGGGCATCAGATCGGCGGCATCGGAGCCACTTTTGGCATCGGGCTCATCATTGCCGGAGTTTATCTGATGATCCGGGGATATATCCGATGGGAAATTTCCATTTTCTTTCTTGCCGGCGTTTTCGCCACAGCCCTCTTTTTCAAATGGCTCAATCCCTTTTATGCCGGTCCCGGATTTCATCTTTTTACCGGCTATACCTTAATCGGGGCTTTTTTTCTGGCGACTGAGGACGCCTCATCTCCGGTCAATTTCATACCGATGCTGATTTATGGATTTCTCGGAGGACTGCTGACCGTGATGATCCGTAATATCGGTGTTCACATTGACGGGGTATTGTATGCGGTTTTGATAATCAATCTGGTTCATCCCTTGGTGGATAAAATCAGACCCAAAGCGATGGGAAAGGGCGTTTCACATGAATGAAATGGTTAAAATGGTTGTGGCCCTCACCGTTCTGAGCGCGGTTTCCGGGGGGGTGCTGGCGGGGCTCCATAGAAGCACCGCCAGCCGGATTGAGGCCCAGCAACTGATGTTCGTCAAAGGGCCTGCAATTAAAGCAATTCTTGCAGGTGCCGACAATGACCCCATTTCGGATCGGTTCAAGCTTTCGGATGCCGGGACTGAAACGAATTTTTTTGTGGGCAAGAGGAATGGAAAAGCGGATAGCATTGCTTTTGAAAGTTTCGGGAAAGGGTTTGGCGGCGATATCGGGCTCATGGTCGGCGTTAATCTGGCATCCGGCAGGGTGATCGGCGCGGCTGTGACGACCCACAGCGAAACCCCGGGGTTTGGCGCAAGAGCCAAGGATGACCCCGCTTTTTCCGCACAATTTAAGGGTATTTCAATGATGGATAAACAGATCAAGGTCAACAAGGACGGCGGGCAGATGAACGCGCTCAGCGGCGCCACCATCACATCCCGGGGTGTGTGCGCGGCGGTTACAAAAGCCATGTCGACCTTTCAAAAGCTGGCGCCCCAGATCAAGGAACAAATCAAACGGTTCAATAAATAGAGGGAGATCGGTATGCCAAAGACGTTAGTTCAGGAATTTACAAAAGGATTGTGGGAAGAGATCCCACCGTTCCGGCTGGTGCTGGGCCTGTGCCCAACGCTCGGCGTCACCACGTCAATGGAAAATGGTCTCGGCATGGGTTTGGCCACCACGTTTGTTCTTGTATTCAGCAATATTCTGATTTCCATGCTGAGAAATATCATCCCGTCAAAAGTAAGAATCGCCTGTTTTATTATCGTTATCGCAACCTTTGTGACGGTGGTGGAGCTGCTGATGCAGGCATATACCTATGCTTTGTTTCTGAGGCTCGGGGTGTTTATTCCGCTGATCGTGGTGAACTGCATTCTTCTGGGCCGGGCCGAGGCGTTCGCCTGCAAAAATACCATGGCCTATTCCATCGCCGATGGGCTGGGTATCGGGATTGGATATACCCTTGCTCTTGGCGCTCTCGGGGCCATCCGGGAAGTGCTTGGCAAAGGGTCGCTGACGGTGTGGGGAGATATGTCATATGGTGTCGCTTCCGTATTCCCCTCATTTCATCCGTTTGGTTTTCTGGTTCAGGCGCCGGGCGCGTTCATCTGTCTTGGGCTGATGCTGTGTATTTTAAACGCCATTGGGAAGAAATAGGAGACGGCGATGCAAACAGGTTATTTTGAACTGATCATATCATGCATTTTTGTAAATAATATCCTGCTGGCCCAGTTCCTGGGGAATTGCCCTTTCCTGGGCACATCCAAGAAGATGGAAACGGCGGTGGGCATGGCTATGGCGGTCGTTTTTGTGCTGGTATTGTCCGGCGCCATCACGTGGGTGGTTTATACCTTCATACTCGTCCCTTTCGATCTGGTATATCTCAGGACCATTTCGTTTATCCTTGTGATCGCGGCGCTGGTGCAGTTTGTTGAGATGTTTCTCAAAAAAAGCATCCCCGCGCTGTATGCCGGACTGGGGATTTTTTTGCCGCTCATTACGACCAATTGCGCGGTTCTGGGCGTATGTGTGCTAAATATTGACAAGGGAATGGATTTTCTCCATTCCCTTGTCGCTTCAGTCGCTTATGCCTTGGGTTATGGACTCGCCCTGATTCTGTTCGCGGGTTTGCGTGAGCGGATTCTGCTGGCGCGTGTCCCCAAACCATTACAGGATACATCTATAGGCCTTATCACTGCTGGAATGATCGCCCTTGCTTTTTTCGCGTTTCAGGGCATGGTGTAAATACAGAAGAAAACGAGGGCCGTTATGGTTACATCAATACTTTTTTTATTGTTGCTCGGCGCGATTTGTGGTCTGCTTTTAGGCTTCGCCTCCAAGATATTTTATGTGTATGAAGATCCTCGCATTGTCAAAGTTGAGTTGCTGCTGGCCGGTGCGAATTGCGGCGGATGCGGATTCGCCGGATGCTCAGCAGCGGCCCAGGCCATCGTGAATGATGCCGCTCCGGCAAATGCCTGCATTCTGATCGGGAAAGAAAATATATCCGCGATTGCAGGCATGATGGGAACGGAGGCGGGCGTAGCCGAGCCGATGAAATCGTACAACAACTGTGATGGGGGAAACCGGGCCGCCGATCGTTACCGATATTCCGGTTTAAATACATGCAGCGCTGTTGCTGCTCTATTCGGGGGGAAAAGGGAATGCGCCGTCGGATGCCTCGGTTTTGGCGATTGCGCGCAGGCATGCAAGTTTAACGCCATTCATCTTGGCGCCGGCGGCTACCCGGTTGTGCATAAAGAGAAATGCGTGGGATGCGGCGCCTGTGAAACCGCCTGCCCCAAATCCATTCTGGAAGTGCGAACGGTCTCCCATCGGCTGCTGCATTTAAACGCCGTCGATGACGCTCTTGCGCCTTGCACGCAGACTTGTCCTGCGGAAATTGACATCCCGCGTTATATTAATCATATCCGTAATGGCGATTTTGAGGCGGCGGTCAATACCATCCGTGAAAAAAATCCGCTGCTCCTGGCCTGCGGCCGCGTCTGCCCCCATCCCTGTGAATCTTTCTGCAGGCGAGGCATTGCAGATGAGCCGGTTTCCATCAATCAGCTCAAACGCTTTGTGGCGGACATGGAAATGAATTCCGGAAAAAGGCTGCCCATTGATCGCGCTCCCGATACCGGAAAACGGGTTGCGGTGATCGGTGGCGGGCCAGCCGGATTAAGCTGCGCTTATTTTCTCCGCCGTGCGGGGCACCACCCGGAAATTTTTGAAGCCATGCCCAAGCTCGGCGGCATGCTGAGATACGGCATTCCCGAATACCGTCTTCCTAAAAAGGTGCTGGACTGGGAAATCGAGGGGATATTACATTTGGGCGTTAAAAATCATACCAATGCGCGCTTAGGCGTTGATTTTGATTTTGGCTCCTTGATCGCCTCCGGTTTTGATGCGGTTTTTTTCAGCATCGGCGCATGGAATGACGCCAATCTAAGAATTCCAGGCGAAGACCTGGATGGATGTTTCACGGGCATCAATTTTTTGGCGCGAATCGGGAATGGGGAAAAGATTCCTATCGGCCGCCGGGTTGCGGTGATCGGGGGTGGAAATACCGCCATTGACTGCTGCCGGACCTTGATCCGGCAGGGGGTTGACAAGGTGTATCTGGTGTACCGGCGGACGCGGCAAGAAATGCCCGCCAATGAAGTGGAAATTACCGCCGCTCTAAATGAAGGCATTGAGTTTCTGTTCCTGTCCGCCCCTAATCGTGTGATGGGCAATGATGAAAAACAGGTGATAGGCCTGGAATATTTGAAAATGGAACTGGGGGAACCGGACAGCAGCGGCCGGCTCCGGCCGCTGCCGGTCAAGGGTTCTGAGACGGTTCTGGATGTGGATATGGTTATTACCGCCATCGGTCAGTCGCCGCTTCTGGATTTTCGTGGTAAAGGGGACCGCTTGGATGGTTTGGCAATCACCCGTTGGAACACCTTTGATGTGGACCCCGCCACCTGCCAGACCAATGTGCCGTATATATTCGCAGCCGGTGATTCTGCAACCGGTCCGGCCCTGGTGGTTGACGCCATTGGCGGCGGCCGAAAAGCCGCAAGATCCATTGATTTGTTTTTAAAAGGGAAGCCAGTGATCCCCCAGCCGGAAGCCATATTTAACAAGCATATACCCGGCACCATTTTTGAATCCGTGGATGGCGTCGTCAAGAAGAAGCGCACTCAAGTGCCGGAGCTTCCCGTCGCCAGCCGAATCCATTCGTTGGATGAAGTGGCGCTTGTGATCACGGAAGCCCAGGCCCGTTATGAGGCGAATAGATGTTTGAATTGTTGCCGTTTATGTTATAATAAAGAAAGTGGCGTTTAAGACTGGGCAATGAGTCATGAGGTATCCGCCGGGAACAATTGAGGAGCCAATCAATGGATTTTATGGAAAAACGGGAATCTGAAATTGAACAACAACGCAAACAAGTTGAGCAGGATCTTGCTCTGATCAGCCGTCAGATTGATGAGATGGATTCGAAAATCAGGGCGTATCTTGCGGATAAAATCAGCAGGCCCCACCCCCGGCATCTGGATTTAATTGAGAGAGTTCAAGGATATCGGATTCCAAACAATGTCGCCACCAAGCATCTGACGGTATTACTTGATAATCTTCAGTGGAAACTGCATTATAACAAGCGGGCCTGGAACCAGCTTTGGGAAAATGCGGAAGTGTATGGTAGAAAACCAGCCGCAACGTCAGAGCCGGCTTTTGAAACATCCACATCCGATGAGGGAGAATTCCGGAAAGAGGCCAGATCCCAGTATTCCCTGGATACACTTTGGGAGATTCAGCAGGAAAAATTACGGCAATACGGAAGCGGGGATGTGTTGGAGACGAAATCTGAGTTTAAGAAACGGATGATCCAGGAATACAAGGCATTGAGCCAGGGCAGGGATCAGCGTCCGGAAATCGTCATGACCTTTGATAAAGAGTCTCGAAAATGCCGGCTGGATGTGAAATAACGCAGCTTCGGAAGATTCGATCAGGCGATTTCCGGTTTTTGCGATTCTTGAAGAGCGGCGATCACTCCGGCCATATCACCCGGCAATGGCGCTTCAAACGTCATCCGTTCCCCTGTTTCAGGATGGGTAATCCCCATCCGCCAGGCATGAAGCATTTGCCTGGGGATCGACTGAACCATTTGCTTTAGGAGAGGGTTGCCATTAAACAGCCTGCCGGGTTTTTTGATACCATATACCGTATCCCCGACAATCGGGTGGCGGATGGCGGCGCAGTGAACCCGGATCTGATGGGTTCGGCCAGTTTTAATATCAAGCTCCAGAAGCGATATCTGATAAAACTGTTGCTTAAGTTTCCAGTGCGTTTCGGCATATCGCGCGCGGGGATTATCCGATACGCTCATCTTTTTTCTGTTTTTCGCATCCCGTCCGATGGGCAAAACAATCTCCCCTTGGTCCCTGTCCATATTTCCATATGCCAGCCCCATGTATGTTTTGTTCACATGTCTTTCTTTAAATTGCGATACCATATTGTTATAGGCTTTTTCGGTTTTGGCGATTATCAGAACGCCTGACGTGTCCTGGTCAAGGCGGTGAACGATTCCCGGTCGGCTTGGAATGCCGCCGACGCCTGCAATGGCGGGGTGGTGAGAAATCAGCTGGTTGGCAAGGGTGCCCCGCGCATGTCCCGGCGATGGGTGGACAACAACGCCAGGCGGCTTATTGATCACAAGAATGGCGGCATCTTCAAAAAGTATGGAAAAATTTACGGATTCCGACGACAGGGGATGAGGCGGCGCGGATTCAGGAACGATGCCGGATATGATATCGCCGGGGGAAAGACGAAAGCCCGGCTTTCTGACGGACTGGTGAACCGTTATTTCCCCAAGGCGAATCAGGCGGGAAATACTGGTGCGGGATACATCCGGAAACTGGGACGCAACAACAGCATCGAGTCGTTTGCCGGCATGATTCTTTTCCGCCACAATGACAAACGGCCCATGACCTTGATCCGGCATATATTTATAATTAATTTAAACGTTATTGCGGAGCAGAAAAGAGAGCTTCAACTTCCGCCCAGACCGTTCCTTCATCCGCTTTTTTTGCGGTGCAAAGTTCCCTTAACAGCAGCACCCTGGCTGTGTCCAGAAGCTTGCGTTCGCCAAATGACAGGTCTTTTATCTGTTTCAGAAGATACAAGTCTCTGAAAACTTCGGCGACATCATAAAGAGAACCGGTTTTCAGTTTGTCCATGTATTCTTTATATCTTCGGTTCCATGTCTGATTGTCAAAAATATCATCTTTTTTGGTTTTCAAAACGTCATAAATTTCATCAACCTGGGTTGAATCAATGATATTTCTTAATCCAACGGACGCCACATTCCATGTCGGAATCATGATGACCATGCTGTTTTCGAGTATTTTTAAGATGTAAAAATCATGTTTGTCGCCATTGATGGTTCTGCTTTCGATGGATTCGATACGGCCGACGCCATGCGCCGGGTAAACAGCCAAGTCCCCGACATTAAAGGACTTTATGCTGGGTTGCGCTTCCGTTTCCTTAATGACTGCATTGCTTGCTTTTTTTGCCATTTTAACACCGTGCTGCTTTGTCTAATTAATATTATTTCAAATAAAAAAGATAACTTAACATTTTCTGAAATATCCTCTAATATTTTTTGCGAACACAAGTCGATTTTAAGTTTAAATAAAGTCCTCCAATCCTTATTAAAAATTAACCGCAAAACTTTAACTACATCAGCATTTATTTTTTTAGTATTTAAATTT
>DAIEHU010000085.1 GCA_027353395.1 Desulfobacteraceae bacterium | reverse complement strand
GCCTCCCCGTCCTTGAAACTGCGGCGCCATCGTCCGTCAACATATAGATGATCCAGGATAAACCGGGCGGCCCGGATCGCCTGACCCGTGTGCCGGGAATCGCCCAGTGCGAGGCCCGCTCTGGCGAATGCGGAAATCATGAGCCCGTTCCAGGCGGTCAGGATTTTTTCATCCCGAAGCGGGGCGAGACGCCGGCTACGGGCCTGATAGAGCAAATCCCGGGAAGTTTCGATTTCCATCATGAGCCGGGTTTCCGGCATGTTCAATATCCGGGCGGTTTCGGCTGTGGACCGGTGGACGTGCAGGATATACCGGTCTTCAAAATTGGGGGCCGGGCCAACACCATAATACGCTTTAACGGTTCCGGCCCGTTCTTCACCCAGCACTTCGTCTAATTCCTCCGGCGTCCAGGTGAAATAATACCCTTCGGCCATGCGCCCGTCCGGGGCACGGCTGTCCGCGTCCGTGGCTGAATAAAATGCGCCTTCCTGCGCAGTCATGTCCCGTTCCACATACCGGAGAATGTCCACTGCGATACGTTTATATTGCCCATCCCCGGTGATCTGAAAAGCCTCCAGATAGTCGACGGCCAGCAACGCGTTGTCATAGAGCATTTTTTCAAAATGGGGGACCAGCCAGCGATCGTCCGTGCTGTACCGATGAAAACCGCCGGCCACCTGATCATACATCCCGCCCTGAGCCATTTGGCGAAGGGTATGTTCCGCCATTTCGAGAATGCCGGCATCGCCGGTCTTTTGATAATACCGGAGCAGAAACCGGATGGGCAGGCTGCTGGGAAATTTCGGCGCGCCATTCATGCCACCGGAGACCGGGTCGTAATACCGACGGTAAAAATCCGCGGCCCGGTCCAGGATTTGTTTTTCGGGCAAATCGCCTACGGGCCCTGTGGCCGTCATTTTTTGCATGGCGTCCGTGATCTGGCGCGCAGCGTTTTCCGCCCGCCCGTCTGATGCGTGAAAGATATCCCGCAACCGTTCCAGAAGGGTCAAAAATCCGATATTAAGCCCCTGGTCCATGGCCGGGAAATAGGTGCCGCCGTAAAAGGGTTTGCGCTCCGGCGTCAGCCAGACGCTCATGGGCCAGCCGCCCCGTCCGGTCAAGGCCTGAACGGCGTTCATATAGATGGCGTCAATATCCGGCCGTTCTTCCCGGTCAACTTTCACGCATACGAAATGCGCGTTGAGACAGCGGGCGATTTCCTCGTCTTCAAAGGACTCCTCCTCCATCACGTGGCACCAGTGGCAGGTGGCGTAACCCACGCTCAGAAATACGGGCCTCTTAAGCCGCGCGGCGGTTTCAAAGGCTTCATCGCCCCACGGATACCAGTTGACCGGATTATGGGCGTGCTGGAGCAGGTAGGGACTGGATTCCAGAAACAGCCGGTTGGTGTATTCGGCCCATCCGTCGGGTCGCATATGCCGGGTTCGTGGAAGATAACCGGTCCCACGGGATTTTTTTGCCTGTTTCAGCCGTTCCGCCAGTCCCGCGTCAAAAGGAGCCGCACCAGGCAGGGACAGGGAGAATGAGGTGAGTGCTGGGGTTGTCATAGCATTTATCCTTTGATTGCAATAGAATGCAAGATGCAATCCATTAAAGCAATCTGTTCATTCAATATGACATCAATGCGGCAAGCAGGAGGTGCATGTTTGTATACGTTGAGGAGCCGACGACGCGGCCAACGAAGATAACGCTTGAGTTGTGTGTTGGAATGCGTATTTTGAGCGGCGACAGTGAAATCAGCGGGCCTCGGACGGAGGCAAACAGCGTTTCAAACTACCATATCCAGTTGACGCAGGATGAATTCCGCAAGCGGCTCCACGGCATCGGCCCCAAACTGCGGCACCCCCCAGTCCAGGGGCGTGTCGCTGACCACGGCCATCAGGTTCCGGTCATCACGGCAGGCCGGGGGAGTGCCGTTTTCGGGCCGGAACACTTCGATTTTAGGGTGCTCAGACCGTTTATACCCTTCCGCCAGCACGATATCCATGTCCGGCATCAGCCCGATCAGTTCCGAAAGATCAGGGTCATGGTCCATATTCCGGACCATGCCGATTACGGACCGGGAGCTGATGATGACGGCCCCGGCCCCGGCCTGTTTGTATTTCCACGTGTCCTTGCCGGGAAGGTCCATCTCAAAATCTTGCCCGGTGGCGTTTTTAGCGTGATGGCCGTGGTGTTTGACCGCGCCCACACGAAGCCTGCGGGACGTGAAGGCATCGATGAGCCGGGTCATGAGACGGGTTTTGCCGGAATTGGAGAATCCGACGATGAGCAGTATGGCCGGGCCGGTCCGGGGTAAATGCATTCCCGTCAGTCCTGATTTTTTTCCAGCACGTCATCCACCCATTCCATGGCCGGGATCATGGCCGGAAACCCCACGGTGGTCAGGGACAGCAAAATGGCGTGATGAATTTCGTCATGGGTGGCTCCGGATGCCATGGCTTTTCGCGCATTGGACATCACCCCTCCCCTGGAGTTCTGGCCGATGGCGATGCCCAGTTTGACCAGATCCTGGGTTTTTTGATCTAGGGGACCGTGATCGCGGCAGGCTTTCGCCAGTTGTTCATAACTTGTGTGAATATCCGGAAAATTTGCTTTAAACGCTTGAAAGTGTTTGGGTAAATACATGACCCCTCCTGATTGTGTCGGTTGCCGGTTCCGGCGGTCAGCCGGGTTTCCGGTGAAACCAATAATACATTTCGATATACGCAGGCGGCGGAATCAGCCCCATATTTCTGGAGATCACAAACATTCCGGATCTATTCCCGGCATATCCCCGCCACCTTGAATGATGAACGTATTATAACAAATCTGATTTGAAAAGGGAATAGACACCGCGCTCATTCCATTTTGCATTCAAGATGACATCAAGGCGGCAAGAAGAAGGCGACGCAGCCAACGCAGATGCCGCTTGAATGCGAATTGGAATCAGGAAACCAGTTGATTTTCCACAAGGTAATTCATGATTTGCGCCACACATTCATCTATGGCGTATCGTTCTGTATGCAAATGAATTTCAGGAGACTCCGGCGCTTCGTAAGGTGCGCTGACGCCGGTGAATTCTTTAAGGCTTCCCTGCCGGGCTTTTTTATACATCCCTTTCGGATCCCGTTTCTCACACACCATAGCCGGGCAGTCCACAAAAACCTCGATGAATGTGCCGTCGTTTTTGCTCAAATCCCGGGCAAGCTGCCGGTCTGAGCGGTAGGGGGAAATGAACGCGACCATGTTAATTATTCCTGCGTCCCTCAAAAGGTTGGCCACTTCGCCGATCCGGCGGATATTTTCATTCCGGTCCTCGGGGGAAAACCCCAGGTCACTATTCAGGCCATGCCGGATGTTGTCGCCGTCAAGAATATAAGTCCGGCAGTTGCGCCGGTGCATCTGCCGCTCAACGGCAACGGCCAGCGTGCTTTTGCCGGATGCCGGAAGCCCTGTAAACCAGAGGGTGAGTCCTCGATGACCATTTAAGCGTTCTCTGTCGGATCTTACGATCTGGCTTTTATGCCAGTGAATATTGGCCGCCTTTTGAATATCCATGCGCTCGCCTTCACAGGGCGGATTAGGCTTCGCTAATCCGCCCTGTATGATATTATTGCTTTTTAGCAGTGGTTTTGGCTGAGTTCACCGGCTGCAGGTACGCCCCCCAGTAACTCATGCCCACGAACACGGCCCCGCCGATGATATTGCCGATGGTGACGGGAAGCAGGTTTTTCCATAGAAAATTGATCCAGGTCAGGGTGTCGGGCGCGGCATTCTGGATGGCGGGAACATGCGCCCAGGTTTTGAGAAAAATTCCGACCGGAATGAAATACATATTGGCCACGCAATGCTCGAATCCGATGGCGACAAAGCCCATGATGGGGAAGAAAATGGCGAATATCTTGCCGATGGTCTGACGGGCGGCCAGCGCCATCCATACCGCAAGGCATACCAGCCAGTTGCATCCCACTCCCCGGAACAGGGCTTCATTGAAACCCAAGGCCACCTTTTTGGCGGCGATACCGGCGGCAGCAGCGCCCACCGCGCCATCCCCGATCTTCCAAAGTCCTGAAAAATAAAAAAGCAGGGCAAGCACAATGGACCCGACGAAGTTCGCCAGATAAACCACGGCCCACCGTTTGAGCATGTTGGTGATCGTTATTTCCCTGCTCATCACGCTGGAAATCATCAGGTTGTTGCCGGTGAACAGCTCCGCGCCAGCGATCACGACCAGCATGAGACCGAGGCTGAATGCGGACCCTGCCATGATCCGGGTGAAACCGACCCCGAAAAAGCCGGGCATGTCAAATGTCACACTGGTTGAAAGCAGGCCGCCAAAACCGATATACGACCCGGCGAGCACCCCCAATATCATTACCGTGACCCAGGGAGAGGTCACCTTGCCGACGCCGATGGTGGACGCTACGGTTTCCGCAATGGTTTTAGGGGCTTTATCCTCATTCCCGGGGACGGGGAACTGCATGGAGCCGATGATTTTTTCAAATTTCCCAAGGGCCTGCCTTTCTCCCGTCATTTTCCGCTGAACCGCTCTTTTGACCGTATCCATGATTTCTTCCGGGGTAAACGGCTTGGGCAGATAGTCCATAGCCCCCCGCTTCATGGCCTCTGTGGCCCGGCCGACAGAAGGGAATCCGCTGATCATTACCACAACGGACTCCGGTGACCGGCGGTTGAGTTCTTCGACCACATCCAAGCCGTCAAAGCCGGGCATCTTCCAATCGCAGAGAATGACATCATAAGCGGAACTCGACGCCAGCCGCAAACCCTCCTCCGGGCTTGCGGTGATCACGACATGGAACCCTTCGGAAGAAAAAATCTTTCGGCACGAATTGAGAACAATTTCGTCGTCATCAATGATCAACATGGACTGGGACATGGGTTAACCTCCTTGATTGCCATTGTTTTGATCTGTTTCATGGGGTCTCCTTTCAGAGCCTGACGAACGGTGTCAACCAGTTCATCGGGTGTAAATGGTTTTGGCAGAAACCTGACCGCCATTGCGTTCGCCTCCAGTATTGTTTCTTCGGTACTGTAGCCGCTCATCACAATTGCCGGCGTTTTTATATGCCGGTTTTTCAACTCCTTCATCAGATAAAGGCCGTCATGGCCCGGCATTTTCAGGTCGATCAGCAACAAATCGGGGCGCTCTTTATCAATGATCAAAAGCGCCTCATCCGCCGATTTTACGGGAATCACATCAAGGCCCGCCGCCCCAAGCACTTTGCGGCAGCTTTCGAGCACAATGCCTTCATCGTCCACGACCAGCACTTTCATCTTGTTCCACCTGCCTTTCTACGGGAAGCCATATGAAAAACGCTGCGCCCTTCCCAGGTTCACTCTGAACGCGGATGGTTCCTCCGTGTTCTTTAACGATTCCCAGAGAAACAGACAGCCCCAGCCCGGTTCCTTTGCCGACGTCTTTGGTTGAGAAAAACGGATCAAAAATCTGGCTCAGGTATTCCGGCGGCATGCCGGAACCGGTATCCGCGATGGCCACCTCAATCCCGGGGTGCCCGATATCGTTTGCCGACAAGGCGGGGCGGGAAGAGATGGTGATTTCGCCCGATGGTTTGGCGGCGTCTAGCGCGTTTAAGATCATATTTAAAAACACGCTCTGAATTTGATTCTGGTCGAGAACAATCATGGGCAGGTTGTCGCCCGCTTCAAAATGAATGCCGACCCCCTTTAGCAACGCCTGGTTTTCAACCAGCTTGATGGTGGCATCCATCAGCCGGTTGATTTCCGTGGGTTCCGGATCCAGTTTGGTCTGACGGGAAAAATCCAGGAGCCCTTTGACGATTTTCCGGACCCGCTCGGTGGATTCGATAATCACCTGTAGATCGGAACGGATGTCATCATTGATATCCGTTCTTCGAAGCAGCATATGGGTATAGGTCAGCACGCCGGTCAGGGGGTTGTTGATCTCGTGGGCGACCCCCGCCGCCAGCCGGCCAACGCTCGCCTGTTTTTCGGATTGAAGGATCTGGTTCTGGCTGGCCATGCGTGTCCGTTTTACGGATTCCACCATATCCTTGAACGTTTTCTGCAAAAGGGCCATTTCCCGGTCTTTTGAGAGGGGGCCGGTATCCGGTGAAACATTTCCTTCCGACACCTCCCGGCTGGCTTTGATAAGCCGGTGAACCGGGGCCATGATGGGCCTTGCCAGAAAATATCCCATGCCGACAGCGCTCAATACACCGAAACCGGTGGCCACGATAAAAAGAAAAATAAGTTTCCGCTGAACCGCGCCATAATTGGATTCCAGAGTGGCCACGGACAGCATGCCCACCCGTTTGCCGAAAACATCGGAAATGGGCATGAATGCGGATATATATTTATCGCCCAGATCCTCCCGGCGCTGGGTCCATTCTTTTCCCCGGACGATAACCTGCTGTTTGACCTCGCCGGAGACACGGGTTCCAACAGCCCGGTTCCCTTTCTGATCAATCATGTTTGTGGCTATCCGGACGGTGTCGAAAAATATGGTGGCTGCGGGCATGGTGGTTTCACTTTGAATTTCATCGAAAAAAGCCGACTTGCGGGCTGAATCCACAATTTCCGTGCTTTGATTCAACACCCTGCCGCCGTAAAGCACGCCCAGAAGTCTTCCCGTTGTCCGATATTCAAATATCGGAATTGCAGCGGCAATAGCCATGCATGATTCCTCCGGTTCCGCGTCCGCCGCATCCGGACATGAAGTTTGGGATGAATAAAATTTAATGTGTCCGGCCCGTTCCGGCGCTTCGGTTTCCAGAAACGTCCGGCTGACGGTAATGGTCCCGGCGATCGAAGCGCCTTTATTCATCGCATATCGGACAATCGGGTTGTCCGTCCGGGAGTCTACCGCGGCGTTGCCGCCGGTCCGGCATAATGTCCGGCCGTCGCTTAACGCAATCCCGGAAAAATCGAGATCCGCATTTTTTGCCATACGGTCCAGGCGGTCGACCAGATCCGGTATGTTCCGTTCAATAAAGGATGTGCGGAACCCGATTCCCAGGGTGGTGATGTTGAGCGCCAGGCCAATAAAGCGGACGTGGGTCTGATAAACATCCTCCGCGGCATTCAGGGCCAGCCGGGTCTGGTTTGTTGCTTCCATCAGCACCGCGTCGTATAACAGCCGTGCGCCGATAAAAAGGGATATCCCTCCTGCCAGAAAGGAAACGCAAAGGAAGCTGAAAATGAGTTTGAAGCGGGTTGAATGAAACATCGCATCCTTCTTTATTCAGGGGGGATAGTTCCACCCCTCCAGTTGGCGCGTAGCTGGTTGACGGGCTTTTTGCGAGTCCGTCTATTACGGTTTTGCCGTTTTAGTGTTGCAATATGCTTGCCACAATCGAATAGGCGATTATTTGGAAATAACTATTTGAAATTAAATGAGTTAATTTGAGTTTGGATGATTACCGGGAAGGGATGGAGGGATGGGGTGTCAATATCCTTTTCAGGATGTAAAAAAAACAGGCATGGGGAAAATTTTGTGGATCATCTGAAGTCTGTTTAAAAGAAGATTTAGCGAAAGGGACGCCTATTGGCCCAATGGATACGCAGATTGCGAGCCATGCCATCAGCAGCCGGAACATCCTGGTGACAATTCCAATTCGCATTCAAGCGGCATCCGCGTTGGCTGCGTCGTCGGCTCCTCGACTTACAAAAAGTAAGCCTGCGTCGCCTTCTTTTTGCCGCCTTGATGTCATCTTGAATGCAAAATGGAATAAAAAGCTGACAGCCTGAAGCCTGAATTCGTTTTTTTTGTTTCGTCCGGATCAGCGTGTTATATGAAAATATTAGGAATCGAAAGTTCGTGTGACGAAACCGCTGCTGCGGTGGTGGAGGACGGTGTCACCATGTTGTCTTCGGTGGTATCCTCCCAGGTGGAAATGCATCGTCCCTATGGCGGGGTGGTGCCGGAGCTGGCTTCACGCAAGCATCTGGAGATAATAGCGCCGGTGGTGAATGAGGCGCTGAAAATGGCCGGGATAGATAAAAACCAGGTGGATGCGGTGGCGGTCACGGCGGGGCCGGGTCTGATCGGTGCGTTGCTCGTGGGTTTTTGTTTCGGGAAATCCCTTGCTTATGCCTTAGGTGTCCCCTGGGTCGGCGTTGACCATCTGGACGGGCATATCCATTCCGTGTTTCTGCAGACCCTGTTCCCGGAGTTTCCTTTTATCACCCTGCTGGCTTCCGGCGGGCACACTGGTATTTATTATGTGACATCGCACACAAAAGTCCAATGTCTGGGGCAGACGGTGGATGACGCAGCCGGGGAAGCCTTTGACAAAGTCGCCAAAATGCTGGGTATGGGATATCCCGGCGGGAAAGCCATCGCTGAAATGGCGGCGGACGGAGACCCGGATAAAATCCCGTTTCCCAGATCCTACCTTGATAAGGACGCCTTTAATTTCAGCTTCAGCGGGTTGAAAAGCGCGGTACACCGTTATATCCAGACCCATCCGGAAGAGTATCTGGGACAGATTCCCGACATTGCGGCGGCGTTTCAGGAGGCAGTCGTTGATGTGCTTACATATAAAGTGATACGGGCGGCAGCGGGGAAAAAATGCCGGCGGATCGCCTTGGTGGGAGGGGTTGCGGCCAATCAACGGTTAAACGTCCGGGTCAGGGCGGCCGCAGAAAAAGCGGGAGCCGCCGTTTTTACACCCTCTCCGGAATTGTGTGGCGATAACGCGGCCATGATCGCCGCCGCTGGTTATTATTACCTGAAAGGACAGGCCTCACAGGCGGTGGATCTGGCCTCAGATGTGTATTCCCGTGTGAAAAGTCCGTCTTCAGCGGGAACCCTGATGTAACTGGTATTTTTTGACAGCCTGGTTGTGTTCGGCCAGTGAGGTCGAAAAATAGTGGGTATTATCGCCTTTTGCCACAAAATACAGATAATCCGTGACGGCGGGGTAAAGCGCCGCTTCGATGGCCGCGACATCGATCTTGGCCATCGTCATCATCGCTTCGAACACGAGCTTTGCGGCGGCGCGATCGGAACCGGTGAACGCGTTGGTCAGCG
>DAIEHU010000084.1 GCA_027353395.1 Desulfobacteraceae bacterium | reverse complement strand
ATGTTGATCATGATCTGCTTGATCCTGCCGGATACGGGCACGTTCATGGCGGCAAGGGTGTTCGGGCCGATAACGCCATCCGGTCCAAGGCCATGCCGGAGCTGGAATTTGATGATTGAATTTTTCAGCATCGGGCTGTAATGGGTTGTTTCCGCCGCCCTTGGATACAAATCTCCGGTCACGGACAGGCGGCGGATGACATCCGGCAGACGATGGTCATTATCCCCCGGCCGGATGGCCTTTCCGGCTGCGATGGAAGGCCATCCGCCGTTTTTCTCCATGGCCCGGTATGTCATCAGCGCCTTTTTTAAATTGGCGTAGTGCTGGTGTGCAGGGGGAAGGCTCGCGAGATAAACGGCCAAATCCGGTGCGTTGAGGGCTTTTTCCGTGGCTGTTGACGGATCAAAGCGGATATCGTACACTTTTGCAAACAACGCCGGTTCGGCATCATAGGGTTTGATCCGGCCCTGGCTGACGTCCTCGATGTATTTGATCAGGTTGAAAGTCAGCAGGGTATCGAGTTCGGCAAGCTGCCGGGGTTCTGTCGCTGTGAGAAGCGCCGAAATCTGATTGGTCTCGTAATTCTTGGGATCAAGCCCATCGGTTCCCGCTTTTTTAAGAAAATCAAGTATAATTAAAGCCTTATGGCTTGGTCCGGCCGAAGTGACCCAAAATGGGTGCAGGCCTATCTGGTGGTATACCGTCGTCAGGCAGAAATTCTTGGAAGTTCCCGATAGTTTCTGATTTTCAATGCTCATCATCTCCAGCGGGTAGCATGCCAGATGCTCGGAGATGGCGGTTGATACACTCTCCATATCCCCTGCGGCAAGGCAGGGCCGAAGGGAGATAGTGCCCCCGTAAAGGGCAATATACAGAATCGCGGATAAAATTCCCTTGATGAGGCAGGCGCGATGGGACACGACGGTGAAAAACCGGGGGCAGCCCCGTCCGTTCATGGGGAAGTTTTGTAAAAACAGCGGTATATTTTTAGTCATGATATCTGTTATGAGTTTAATCGGGGCGTTGTTAAAATTTTAAATTTTTTATCAATACACAGTAAATTCATTCCTGACAATATTTTTGAGTGACAAAATGGAAGAACAGGCGATAGAAATATCGAAGAGGCGCGCCATGAACAGAGACATATTTATGCTGACCACGGTTCTTGATGCTCTGGCTAACGGGATCTATGTGATTTCGGAGGATTATACCGTGCTTTATATGAACCGGATTATGAAGGACTGGTTTGGCGATGGGACCGGGAAAAAATGTCATGAGGTGATCAATAACACTAGCGGATTGTGCCCCTGGTGCCGGTGCGGCCAGATACTGGAAGGCGAACAGGGGATCCGGGAAATATATGTTCCCAAGGTCGACAAGACCTTTGAACAGGCCGAGTCGCCAGTCCGGATGCCGGACGGAACGCTTGCCAAACTGAGCATCTACCAGGATATTACCCACCGTAAGCAGCGGGAAGCCAGACTCAAGGCGACGGTCGAGGATTACCGGACCATTTTCGAGCATGTGGCCGTTGGGGTTTACATCAGCACCAAGGAAGGCAAGTTCCTGGATGCGAACCAGGCCATGGTTGAAATGCTGGGCTATTCCAGTAAAGAAGAATTCCTGAAAATAGATATCATCCGGGATTTATATCTTTTCCCTGAAGACCGCCGGCATTTTCAGGCCATGATTGAGCGGGACGGACGGGTGATTGATTATGAGGTGCAGTTTAAGCGAAAGGACGGCTCCGCCATCCCGGTGCTCATGACCAGTCACGTGCGCTATGACCACCAGGGCAACGTCATCGGGTACGAAGGCATTAACGTGGATCAGTCCCAGCGCTATCAAATGGAGCGCAAACTCCGGGAAGCCCATGATTTCATGAACAAAATAGTGCAGAGCGCGCCCATTTCCATCATGGCGTCGGACTTGCGCGGCAATATCATCATATGGAACAAGGCGGCGGAAAAAACCCTGGGGTATTCAGCGGAAGACGTGATCGGCAAGCTGCATATCACCAAGGTGTATCCGGAAGGCAAGGCCTATGAGATCATGAAAATATTGAGAAGCCCGGAGCAGGGCGGCGTGGGCGTGTTCCCGCCCCAGCCGGTGCTGTATGTGCGGCAGGACGGCAAAATCATCGAAGGCAACCTGTCGGCGGCCATGATTTATGATGACGACGGCAACGAGGCGGCCACGGTGGGTTCGTTTGTGGACCTGACGGAACGCATTGACATGGAGCGGGCCTTAAGCAAGACCCAGCAGCAGCTTCTCCATTCCGAAAAACTTGCGGCCATGGGGCGGCTCACTTCCCAGGTGGCCCATGAGCTGAATAATCCCCTTTATGGCATCATGAATACCTTGGAATTATTGAAATCCGAAGTGCCGGAAGGGAACAAGCGGCGCAAGCTGCTCGATATGTCTCTGTCTGAAATAGTACGGCTGGCGGACATGCTGAAAAAGATGTTGTCCTTTTCCAAGCCTGAGCAGGAGATCAAAAAACCGGTGGATGTCAACACCATCGCCGACGAGATTCTGATGCTTCATGAAAAGCAGCTAAAAGAACACAATATCATTATCAGGACGGATTTTGACGCTGATATTCCCTTGGTTCATGCGTCCACCAACCAGTTACGTCAGGTCTTTCTCAATATGGTTTCAAACGCCCGGGACGCCATGCCGGACGGCGGAACGCTGACTGTTTCAAGTTTTATGTTGGAAGGATTCGTGAACATCCGGTTCGCCGATACGGGAGTGGGCATCAAAGCGGAAAACTTAAGCCGGATTTTCGACAGTTTTTTCACTACCAAGTCCAGCGTTAAGGGAGTGGGGCTGGGGCTTTCCGTCTGTTACGGGTTCATCAAGGATCATGGCGGCGACATCCGGGTGAAAAGCGCGCCGGGCGAGGGGGCCGCGTTTACCATTTCCCTTCCAGTGAGTTTGGAATAAAGGAAATCCTGAAGGCGTAATTTCGCGGGGGTGGGCGCTCAATCCCATAAGTCCGGGTGGTTTATTTCGTCTTTGCGATATATACCCCATCCCATGCCGTATGCCGGGGCGATATCTCATATTCTGCTATGCGGCTCTGATAAAGGTTATAAAGCCGCTCAAGCCCATGGCCGAGACGGCGGCATTCCAAAAGAAGCGCCCTTGCTTCGGCCCAGTCCCTGCGCCGGTATGCCCCGATCATCTTCTGATGGCAGGCCGAAAGTCCTTGAAATTCGGACGTGGATTGATACGCCGGGTCGCCCATTACCGTATAAACCCGGACCGCCTCTTTTTTACCTTTCACCGCAATCAGATCCAGTTCCAGCAGCGCATAATCAGCGGCTGCGGCTGCGGTTTCTGGTCCGATCACAATTTCGACGCCATAGGTTTTGCTTTGTCCTTCCAGCCGGGATGCAAGGTTCACCGGGTCTCCCAGGACCGAATAATCAAACCTCTGCTCGGAACCGAAATTACCCGCTACGCAAGACCCCGTATTGATACCGATTCCAATGCCCAGATGCACCGGCTCCCGGCTTTTTGAGGCTGCCTCTTCAGACCATTCCCGGTTCATTCTCCGGAGCTGGGTCGTCATGTCCAGAGCTGCGGCACATGCATGACAGGCATGGTTCGGATCATCCACCGGCGCGTTCCAGAATGCCATGATGCAATCCCCGATGTATTTGTCCACAGTGCCGGAATTCCGGAGAATCACGCCTGTCATGATCGTGAAAAATCGGTTCATAAGCTGCGTCAAGCCTTGGGGGTCGCTGCTGAATCGCTCTGAGATCGAGGTGAATCCCCTAACATCGCAAAACATCACGGTCATTTGCCGGGTTTCGCCTCCAAGAATCAGACGGGAGGGATCGGATGCAAGCTGATCCACCAGGGCGGATGAAAGATAACGCGAAAACGCGTCTTTGATGAACCGTCTGTCTGCGCGTTCCCGAAGATAGGCGCGTCCGCCCGCAATAGCATAGTAAAGTAAGGCAGCCAGCATAAACAGGGCCGGGGAAATCCATATCCGGCCAAATTTCAAGATCGCAAAGCTTGCGCAGATAATTGCGGCGCAAATGGCAAGCACAAGCGCGAAGCTTTTTGCCGGTTCCCATCCCTTAAACAATAAGCCAGCCAGAAAGACGAAGACCGCGAGCAGTGAAAAATAAACGATTGACGGCAGTTTTTGGAACCAGATCCTTAAACGCAAGTTGTCGAAGATGGTGGCGTTGATTTCTATGCCTGCGGTTAAAATTTTGCTATCCCAGGTGAAGGGGGTGATGAACATGTCCGCTGGCCGGGTATACGGGGCCGGAGGGGTTTTGATGGACCACCCCACAATCACGACCCGGTTTTGAAATATGTTTGGCGGTAGAAACCGGTCCGGCTCCAGGGCCTGGTAATAGGACACATACGGATAGGTGCGGGAAGGGCCGAAAAACTGAAGAAATTTTTCTTGCCCGGTTACCGGCTCGCCGGGTGATGGGACATGGTTGATTCCTCGCCATTTGTCAAACACGGTCAAGGCGAATCCGTTCTGGCGCAGGGGAAGCCGCCGCATCAGGCCGTCAGGGTCTAAAGTGACCGTAGCGACCCCGGTTTCCGCTCCTGCTGAGGTGAACAGGTCCAGAGGCGGAACGGTGATAAGCTGGGATACATAAGCCGTTTCTTCCAATGTCTCCTCGGTTGCCAGCACAACATTTCCGGCACGCTGGATCGCAGCGGTCATGGCCTGGTCTGATGATGGAGACGATGGTTCAGCGAAAACAATATCCATGGCGATAACAGATGCACCTGCCGCCGTCAGCCGATCGATGAGTCTGGCGTGAAGGCTTCTGGGCCAGGGCCATTGAAGGCCGATTTCCTGGAAGCTGGGCTCGTCGATGCCCACGAGAATTATCGGTGAATCATGAAATGCAGGTGGGCAGAGGATAGAAAACACGTCCATCAACCGGTTGTCGAGCGCTTGAAAGGGCGGCGCAAAGGCGATCAGGCACAGTAGACCCAACACGGCAGGCCCAATCAGCATTTGGTGCCGGTTATGAGATCTATTCCCGCCATTGTTCTTATGAGATATGGGATGGCTTTTTATCATTCTATAAGCCTGTTTTAAAACCGGGCCTCCAGGCTGGCCAGATAATTCCGGCCTGGCCCCGGCATATTTTTGGATAGATCATAATCCGCGTCAAAGATATTGTGGATGGCAAATCCCAGTTTCAGATATTTGTTCAAAGGCTGCCAGGATGATAGAAAATCCACGGTTCCGTAATTCTTCAAATCCTCCTGGGCGCTTAAGTCTTCTGGCCGTTTGCAGATGATGTTCCCGACCAAATCGAGTCTGACTTGGGCCGAGTGTATCCAAGTCACGCCGGTCCGGTAACTCTGGGCCGGAATCAGGGGCAGGCCGGTGTGAGCCGGAACGCTACCGCTTATGTTTTCCGTGTCTCGGAATACCGCTTCCCCATATAGCCCGAAGCCCCCTTTCAGCCAGCAGTTGGCGGAAATTGACGCATAATCGATTTGCCCACGTGAAGCTGTGAATGAATCCAGGCTGTTGTCAACGCCGCTGATGCTGAATCCTGAGATTTTCCTTCGTCCCGCTTCGAGAGAAGTGAAGAACCATTGTATCCATTCCCTGTCCCATCGGGTCAGGATCTGTGAACCGTGGCCGCCATTGGCCATATATATGCCGGTCCCGGTAATTCCAACAGTGGCCACCGGCGCAAGAGTGGCCAAGGAAGGCATCCGTGTGTCTTCCCGGTAGATCAGGCGCAGCCAGTTCCGGTCATTCGGCTGCCACGCCACCCCGGCCCTGGGATCGGCTTCGGAAAAATTCGTATCATTGTCATCATCGTAGGTGACGCCGTAAATGCCTGCTTCCATCCAAAATCGTCTGTCAAGGCGCCATAATGCATTGACATGGGTGTTGGCTCCATACCCGTCGTGGTTGGAATGGGATTCCGCCGCCCCTGGTTCTCCATATTGAAAATTAAGAGACCCTGCCGGGCCGATAATAGTTCCGATTCCCGGCTCCAGGAGTTTGAAATCAAAGGACTTCATCCGGTATCGGGTGTTCAATGTCATGGCCTCGGCCCCCCAGCTTAGGTCCACTCTGTCCAATGTTACCATATGGCGCATCTGCATGGAAAGGTTTTCAGATTTGATCTGGACGCGGGAACCGGTTTTGGTGTCCAGGGCCACGGGAATGGTATTGGGAAGGGTATCGCCGCCGCCCAACACCAGAATAGGCGAATTCGGGTCATCCGGAGTCGTGAAATCTATCAGTCCCATATCGTGGAGTATTTGTGTATCTTCCACTCCAAAATTGGAAATCAGTGAATAGTCTATGAGAGACAGATTTGTACCCAGCGGATCCCTGTTTTTAAAACAGGTTTCGGTCTGATACCCGAGAATCCGGCCCATGAAGATATTGCGGGCGGAAAAGGAATGGGAATAGCCCAGACCCGCCTGAATCGCGTGTTCCCTGGTCTCATCGTCCTTATCCGGAAGCAGAATTGTGCCCGGCATGCCCTTGGTTTGATCCGTCGCATTCACATCAATCAGCATCCGGTCGTATGGTGAGAGGTTGAATCCTGAAAAAGCGCTGCCAGTTGCGCTCCGGGTTTCGTCATTGTCTTCCCGGAATCCAGGCGAATTATCCGTTTCTATGTTTACATAATAAGATACCGGCAGAAATGATTGGGAAAACCCTTGAAGATTGGCGGTCTCCCCATGCCGGAACCCTTCACCGGTATCACCGGCGAAGGCGCTGATGGCCGCGTCTGTGAATGGGCGGCGAAAAAAATCCATGTACCGATTTCGGGCCGAGCAAGCCAGAGGATCCAGGAGCAAGCCCTGGTAGAGGGATGAATAGGCGTCCTCTCCATGAAGGGCGCGGGAGAAATGGCTTTCTGCGGAATAGGGGTCAAAGGACAGTTCATTGTAATAATCCGCCCAGGATGTCAAGGACAGGTTTCCGAACGCAGCACCAAGGGTATTGTCGCCGCCCCTGGTGGCCGCAAGTTCCGATATACCCGTGCCTTTGATTAGACGATAACGGAGAATGGCCTCCCGCGCATAGGTGATGGCTGAATCTGCTTCGGCCTGATCCATGGACATGGCGGCGGCAGTCAAGGGAATGTCCGGGTCATTAGGATCCATGCGGGCCGCGTTGTCCAGTATCTGGCGGGCGAGGTCCGGGTCTCCATCCTGGTAAGCGGCGATGGCGAGCCCTAATGAACTTTGGGTCATTAGAGGATTGACGGCCGTGGCGTTTAAAAAAAATTCCTTGGCCTGGGTCACCTGACCCGTTTGCAGCGCAAACCGGCCCTGACCGGTGAGGAGAAAATCCCGGCCTGGATCTATAGCCGTCATTTTGGCAAGAATTTCGCTGGCCTCCATCATCCGGTGCTGGTCCAGCAGCACAATCAAGTAGTTGAACAAATCCGCCATGTCGCTGGGGTCAAGACTTAACGCATGCTTCAGCGCGTCCTCGCATTTGCGGATTTCCCCCATTCCCATATAAATCCAGCCCAGCGTGCCCCAAAGGTCCGCATTGTTTTTATTAAAAGACAGACCCTTTTGAACTGCCTCGACGGCCCCTTCGCTGTCGTGGCGGTAATCGGATAGATAATGGCCCTGAATTTTATAGGCGATAGCGTCTTCAGGATCGATCGATAGTATCATCCGGGCCGTATTCTTGGCTTCTTCGGGCTGGTCCAGCAGAATGGCCAGGAGACCTTTGAGCGCTGGAAAATGAGGGTTTCCCGGAAAACGTTTGGCGCATGCCGAAGCCTGCTTTGATGCGCTGGCAAGATCGCCGGAAAAAGCGGCCAGTATCACCTTAAACATCAGAAAGCGAGGCGCATCCGGGGTTTGCCTCTCCATCAACCGGATAAGCGCTTTTGCCGCATCGGTCTGACGGGCCAGAAGCAGGGCGCCGGCCCTGCCGATCCGGGCGGCCGTCAGCCTGTCCGGATCCAATCCGGGCTCGGCGTTCTCGAAAAGCCGGATGGCGATTGTAAAATCATTTTTAAAAACGGAAAGATAGCCACTGATGAAATCCATTCGAGCGATAGTTTCGGCATTCCGGGGGCAGGCGGTCAGGCATCGGAATGCCATTGGCATATCGCCCATGTCGTAGGCCAGTTCGGCGAGATCAAGCCATTGTATAGGACTTCTCCCTCCTTCCGGAACCGATTCGATAGCCTGTCTCGCCAACCGCCGGTCCTTGGTTTTCAGGCCGGATATTTTAAAAAGGTGCATGGCATCGGACAGGCTCATATCGTAATAAAGCTGGCTCCGGTCGCTGGGGGCCACCAAAATTGTTTTTCTTGGCGCCTTGCCGATTTCTGCGAACGCGATTTCCCCCCGGGTCACGGTCACCCTGCCCATGGCGTTTTGGAGGACCACATCGCCTGCAAGCACGATCAGAGTGGTGCGGCCTTGTTTGTTAACAGTCAGAGACCAGTCTGTGCCCCGGATGGCCGCCGTGGCGGAAGGGGTTTCAATGCTGACCCCGGCTCCACCTCGCGGGGATCGCGCCCAGACTCCGCCGTGGTTAAGTTTAAATACGCTTTGGCCCTCGTTGCCATCTTTGGAAACCGCCTTGACGATGAGACTGGAATTGCGATGCACCCGGATCTGGGTCTTGTCGTGAAAGACAAGGGCCATAGACCCGAGATCGCCGGTCTGCAGCCCGTCACCGGTCAGTAAATCCTGGCATAATTCTGCAAGACGCCAGTCCACCTCATTCACAAACCGGATTTCCGCATCTCCCGTGGCTCCGGCGATCACGCCCACTGAAGCGGCTTGACGGGGAATGGCGGCGTCAGCAGCACTGAACATCAACAAACAGGACAGAAAAAAAGCGGACAGGAAAAGAGCATGATGGCGGATGGGGAAAAAACAAGACGTGAAATCTTCGGGCCTGACAGTTTCCCTAATCATCATCCGGAACTCCTTTATATGAATAGTGGATCATGATTGTGCATAATGGGGAATCAAGACGCAATATTTTTTGAGAATAGGCTTACCATCCTCCATGAAGCATGGTCGCCGATTAATTTATTTTTTCTCTCCCGCTCCCTTTAAAAACG
>DAIEHU010000083.1 GCA_027353395.1 Desulfobacteraceae bacterium | reverse complement strand
CAGGTATAGCGATGGCGTACATTGAATTTTTTCGGCGCGTGATTCAAGGCCTCTTCATAGGCCGGGCCGAACATGCCGGGCTGGACGGTGGCGGTCTGGTTCAGCTCATTCACCGCCAGCAGATTGTTCATATGGGTGCTCATCACCAGCATAACGCCGGATTTGGGGGTGTTTAACCCGAAGGTCACCGATGACCCGCCGCCGAACACGTACACCGGGATTTTCTGGCCGTTGCAATAGGCCACGATCTTGCGCACGTCTTCCTTATTGCGGGGATGAACCACAATGTCCGGCACGCACCGGACCCGGTTCTGCCGCAAATCCATGGCTTCGTCCACGGTCTTGCCGTGGCTGTATTTCACCCGGCTGTAGTCGTCTTTCACCACGTTCTTTTTCCCGGCAATGGCTTCAAACGCAAGAATCTGAGTTTCCGTCAACTGAATCGCCTGGTTGATGACGACCTTTTCGTTACCCTCCATCCGCGGCTTTTGAAAATCCGCATCCGTTAATCCAAAGGTTTCTTTAAGCATCTCAAACCACTCGCCGCTCGGGTGCTTGAATTCTTTCGGTCTGCCCCATTTAAAAATGGAACGATACGACCCTTTTTTCGGGGGTTTTTCACACCAATCCGGTTGAAATGTTCTGGACATCATAGTTTCCTCCCTTATTTTTTTGACGTTCACCCGATTATCCGGTCATTCTGAGATTGAAATTATTTCATCAATTTAAGCATGTTTTTCTCCGCGGCGTTCAGCGCATCCGTCATGACCTGCCTTGCCCTGTCCGCGTCTTTGTCCCTGATGGCCTCATACACGGCTTTGTGAAACACTTTCGACTCAGCGGCATGTTGATCATCCTTAAAATACAGATCGTAATATTGACCGGCCTGCCGGGTGAAGGCGTTGAGCAGCAGCACAAACAGCACATTGCCGCTGGCCCGGGCAATAATATGGTGCAGGCGCTTGTCTCTTTCGCCGATGGTCTCATCCGAGCGGAACACGATGTTTTCAAGACCCTGAAGATCCGCTTCGGTCCTGTTTTGCGCCGCATACCAGGCCATTTCCGGCACCAGCAACCGCCTCAGGTCCAGCAGGTTTTGAAACACCACCGGATCCAGCACGCCGTCTTTAAAAAGCATTTCATGAACCAGTTCCAGGCTCCCGCTTTCAAGATAATCTTTGACATACACACCGTCCCCGTGCCGGATTTCCACAAGGTCCAGGCTTTCCAGCTTTCTTAAGGCCTCCCGGACCGTTGACCGGTTGACTTGAAGGATTTCAGCTAAAGTTCTTTCCGTCGGGATCTTTTCCCCCGGACTGATGTCCCGGCGGATGATCCGGCTCTTGAGCTGATCGACGATCTCTTCATGGAGCTTGGTTTTGTTCAGGGGTTTTAATAATGGGGCTGCTTCGGTCAATTGGAAACTCGGCCTTTTGCTGAAAAAATAGTTAAAATGGGAAAATGGATCATTGAACCGGTGGTCCGACCAATATTTTTTTATTAAACAAACGCGTCCGGGGCGTCAAGATTTTTTTGCCGATTATACCGGAGCCCCCGGAAAACGGATAAAATGAGTCTTGCGGAAAATCATAAAAAAAACTAAGAAAAAAGAAGATAATCACAAAGCCAGCTTGTTGGGCAAATAATTGCAGACATAAAAATGATATAATTCAATGAACGAACCTATTAATTCAAGACAACTCCTTCTCCAAAAAATTAAAAACAAAACAGCCTGCATCGGTATAATCGGACTTGGTTATGTGGGCCTGCCGCTGGCGCTGCGATTCCTTGAGGCGGGCTTTCCCGTTCTGGGTCTGGATATCGATAAGCGGAAAACGTCAATGCTCATGTCCGGTGAAAGCTATATCGGACATATATCCGCCGCGCCTATTGGTCGAGCGGCGCATGAACACCGATTCGAGGCTGTAACGGATTTTTCCATGGCCCGGAAAGCAGACGCTCTGATCCTGTGCGTGCCCACGCCGCTGAACAGTCACCGTGAACCGGATCTTTCCTATGTCGTTGGCTCCCTCGAGAATATCCTGCCTTACCTGCGCCCGGGCCAATTAGTCAGCCTCGAATCCACCACATATCCCGGCACCACCGATGAAGAACTGCAACCACGCATAGAACAGGCTGGCCTTGTTCTGGGACGTGACATTTTTCTCGTCTACTCGCCGGAACGCGAGGATCCTGGCAACCCTAACTTCCGCACCCAATCCATTCCCAAGATCTGCGGCGGCGCCACACAGGCCTGCCTGGAAGTCGGCATGGCCCTTTACAGTCAGGTCATTGACCATGTAATACCGGCCTCATCCACGCGAACGGCGGAAGCAGTGAAGCTCATGGAAAACATCTTTCGGAGCGTAAACATCGCCCTGGTCAATGAACTGAAAGTCGCTTTCATGAAGATGGACATCGATATTTTTGAGGTTATCCGGGCTGCGTCAACCAAGCCTTTCGGTTACATGCCGTTTTTCCCGGGCCCTGGTCTTGGCGGGCACTGCATCCCCATTGACCCTTTCTATTTGACCTGGAAGGCCCGGGAATATGAGGTCGTCACGCGGTTTATCGAGCTGGCGGGAGAAATCAACACCGCCATGCCGTATTTCGTTGTTCAACGGGCCGCGGACGTGCTGAATGAACACGGTAAAGCCGTAAAAGGCTCCCGGATACTCATTTTAGGGCTGGCGTATAAGGCTGATGTGGATGACGACCGGGAATCCCCCACTTACCGGATCATGTCCCTGCTGGAACAAAAAGGCGCCAATGTGGACTACAATGATCCGCATGTTCCTGAGATCAGACCGAACCGCGAATATCCGCACTATGTCGGTCGCAGATCCAGCAACATTTCCAGCCATTACGACCTGATCGTCCTCTGCACAGCCCATAAACAGTATAGGGAAATTGATCCTGCCGCACTCAACGCGCCCCTGCTGGACACTCGCGGCTTTTTTCCGGACCTGCCCGGCCGAATTTACCGGGGATAATATAATTCCTTCCAATTCGCATTCAAGCGGCATCTGCGTTGGCTGCGTCGCCTCCTTCTTGCCGCCTTGATGTCATCTTGAATGCAAATTGGAATAAGCATCTAATTATGTTATACATCGGAAGAAAAAGCCAGGCCATCATTATTTCCCGTCCCATCCTTGCGATGATGGGACAATGACCGATGGTTCCGGCTTATCCCGTCTTCACCACCAGAATAGCGGTATTGTCGAGCGACCGGACCAGTTTCACGCTGATGTCGCCCAGGACAAACTCTTCGGATTTGGACATTTTCTTGCGGCCGATGACCACCATGTCATAATGGCCTTTCTTGAAAAACTCGATGATGCCTTCGCTCACCGATGGATATGGGTCGGTGAGAAGCACAATGTCGATCTGGCCAGGGGGGAAGTGTTTTTCCGTGATCAGCCGGTCTTTCACCTTTTCCAGCAAGGCCTTGTGTTTTACCGGCAATTCCTCCATATATTTTTTCCCCATGAGCTGCTCGCCGGACGTTGGCTGACGGAACACATGGAGCAATGTCATATGGCAATCCGTCATTGAAACGGGCATATTGATCAAAAAATCCACCATCTTTCTGGAAGATACCGAATCGTTGATCGGGATCAGAAAAGAATGCATCTTCGTCTCCTTTTAATGAAAATCCACCGCTGCTAAATCATCAAGAATTTCTCCGATGCTTTCATAATAAATTTCCGTGTTGCGGGAAAAATGCAAGAGAATATTATTCAAATGATCCGGGATATAAGGGTAGAATTTCTTTAGATTCATCAGCCGGGATTTATCCAGTATGGAAAAATCACCGGTATCCACCCTGTCAATCAAATCTCCGTATTTTTTGGGAAAATTGACCATTGAATAGACATCGTGAATTCCTTTTCCCGCTGCATACAGAAGGATATTGCCGATGCCGAACAGATCCAGGCTGAATGGATTTTCAGGGGCCAGGTAATCATAGTCAAAGTCGATCCATACATAATTATCCGTATTAATTTCGATAACCAGATGATCATTGCGGATATCCCCATGCCGGCATCCCCGCGAATGCAGCACCGCGATGGCTTGAAACGCTTCCATCAGTTTCTGGAAAATTCCGGGGAACTGATCGTGAAAATAGGTTTCATGATCCATTTGCATCCGGTCCAGATATACCCAAAAATTGGGGCCCCTCACAATATCAAGCACCCGGATATTGTTATTTTTTGAATCTTTAAACGATATCCCCTTCATAAAATGGGGGTTGTCTTTCATGGTCTCAAGGATGGCGCTTTCTTTGTCCGGATCGCGGAAACAATTGATGGTGACGCCGCCCAGGATGGTATCGAATTTTTCAAAATAAGCCAGCTTGACGATCTTCCGTTCCCCGGTCGTGGCGTCCACCGCCTGCTTGACCCAGAATTTCGGATCTTCAATGCCGAAGCGCCGTTCTTTTTCATTGCCGGTAATCCGGTAAATATTCCCGCCCACATGGATTTCATCCCCGCAATCAATATCGAAAAAATTGGTGGTATCGATTACCGGCGGCCGCATGGGGTCTTATCCTCTCAAAATCCGGGGAGGAAGATTATCCATCGCCATTTTGACATGGTCCACAAAATTTTTGAGTCCGTTGTTTTGAATCACCAGACCCAGTTGATTGGACAGCACGCATAGCGAATCAATATCCGATTCATGAAGCTCCAGTTTTTCATCATGATAAATCCGCATCACCCCGATCACCGCCTGATGGTATTTAATGGGAATTACAATCATGGATGCAATGTTTTCCTGGGCTGCGGCGTCTGGATATTGAATCCGGGAGTCGTGCTGCATGTCTTCCACGACTTCCACCAGCCCTGTGCCCAGGGAGCAATATTTGTCATCCACAAAAACAGGCCCTTTATTCAGATAGGCCTCGCTGATTCCAAAGCTGCTGACACGGAACAATTGACGCTCGATTTCATCCAGAATCATGATGCTGGCCCCCTTGACTTTAAATGTCCGGCACACCCCTTCCACCAGATGGTCCGCCAGCACGTTAAAGTCATCATATGTGGCAATGGCGTTGCTGATGGCTTTAAATTGTTTTAAATAAAATTTTCTTTCCGGCTTTTCGCTCATACGCGCCTCCTTTTTCAGTATCTGGCCTGGGCCTTCGCCTCTATTTGCTTATTTTTTGAAATGCGGAACAGCCATCACCGGCACCGGGGCTTGGCGCAACACCAGTTCGGTCGTTCTTCCCAAAAAAGAACTGCCCATAAAAGGTTGATGATTGGCGCCGATAACAATCATGTCGCATTTTTCTTTATGAGCCGTCGAAATAATCTTTTCAGCGGCGTTGCCTTCACAAACAATCTGATTGATCGGATATGTGGAATTTATTGTTTTTGCAATCCATAAACCGAACCCTTCCTTTTCCCGATCCCCGGAATCCTTGTTTTTGGTTTCTTCCACACAGAACAATACCGTCAGCCGGGCTTTGTAGCGTTCGGCGATGGATACAGCCGTTTTCAAGGAGGGGACCGCTGCATCCGCAGGATAGCAGGGACAGAGGATGTGTTTGATGTCCGGAACAGCGCCAGTCTGATAAATATCAATAAAATCATGAGTTTTTTGGCGAATGGTAAACACGGGGATTTGTGCGCCTCTGATGACGTTTTCTGTAACCGATCCCAGAAAGAACTGCTTCAGTCCGCCGTATCCATGGGTTCCCATAACAATCAGGCCGAAGGCTTCTTTTCCCGCAAGGTCTAAAATCGCTTCCACCGGATGTCTGTCGACCGCTGCATACTCAATCAGGAGTTTGCCGGCAGCCGCGCCAACAATTTTTTCAGTATGAAGTTGCAGATCCTTTCGGATGGTCGATTCCGCATTTTTAAGTTCCCGTATCAGTTGCTTGTCCTGATTTCTGGATAAATATCTTGGAACTTCAAATAATTCCGCATGAATAACGGTTAGTCCGGCATTAAATTCCGTAGCCGCGACCGCCGCGTATTTCAGCGCCAGACTTGACAGATCGCTGAAATCAACCGGGCATAAAATCCGTTTGGGAGCAAAAAAATGATTGTCGTTCATCTTTCACCTATATGCTCATTATATTTTTTTTGTCTCACACGCCGCGTATTATTGTTTTTGTTGTTGCCCCGTTACAACCGGCTTTATGTCCGGGCTGCGAATGCTGCGCTTACAATCGCCTGGGCTTCCTGCTGAATCTGCCGCAAATGATTTTGATTGATAAAGCTTTCCGCATAAATTTTGTAAATATCCTCTGTGCCGGATGGCCGGGCCGCAAACCAGCCATTTTCAGTGACGGCTTTCAGGCCCCCGATGGCGGCCCCGTTTCCGGGCGCATGGGTCAGGATGGCCGTGATGGTCTCTCCGGCAAGGGTTTTGGCCGGAACCTGCTCCTTTGACAGCCGCTTGAGGATTTCTTTCTGTGCGAAGGTGGCGGGGGCGTCCATGCGCTCATAGAAGCTGCGTCCGAACCGGTTTTCCAGGTCCGCATAGATTTCTCCGGGGTCTTTGCCGGTTTTGGCCAGCATTTCGGCAGCCAGCAGGTCCATGATGATGCCGTCCTTGTCCGTGGTCCAGGCCGTGCCGTCGTTTCTCAGAAACGAGGCCCCGGCGCTTTCCTCGCCGCCGAATCCGTAAGCTCTCGAAAGTAGACCATCCACAAACCATTTGAACCCCACCGGCACTTCGGTGACGGTTTTTTTCAAAAAACCCGCCACCCGGTCGATCATGGCGGTGGAGACCAGGGTTTTTCCCACGGATGCATCCGCCAGCCAGCCGGGCCGGTTTTGAAACAGATACCAGATGGACGCCGCCAGGTAATGGTTGGGATTTAAGAGTCCGGCGCTCCGGGTCACGATGCCGTGCCGGTCCACGTCCGTGTCGTTGCCAAATGCAAGATCATATTTATCCTTAAGCCCGATCAATCCCTGCATGGCATAGGGAGATGAGCAGTCCATACGGATTTTGCCATCCTTGTCCAGGGTCATGAAGGCGAAGGTGGGATCGACATCCGGGTTGACCACATCAATGGAAATGCCGTAGCGCTCGGCAATGGGCCGCCAGTAGGCGACGGCGGCCCCGCCCATCGGGTCCACCCCGAGTTTGAGCCCAGAATCCGCGATGGCCCGCATGTCCACTACGTTTTCGAGATCCGCGACATAGGGGGTGATGTAGTCATACATCCTGGTGGCGCCGGCTTTTAAGGCACGTTCAAACCCGATTCGTTTGATCCGGGCCAATCCTTCTCGAAGAAGTTCATTGGCCCGGGCCGCGATGGCGTTTGTGGCCCCGGTGTCCGCAGGCCCTCCGGTGGGTGGATTGTATTTGAATCCGCCGTCCTCCGGGGGATTGTGGGAGGGGGTGATGACCACGCCATCGGCAAGCCCTTTGGTTTTTCCCTTGNTATACGTCAGGATGGCATGGGAAATGACAGGTGTGGGCGTGTATCCCAGCCCGTCCTGGAGCATGACCGCAACACCCCATGCCGCAAACACCTCCAGGGCCGAGGCAAGGGCCGGTTCGGACAGGGCATGGGTGTCCATGCCCATAAAAAGGGGGCCGGTGATATTCTGGCCGGCCCGGTATTCGCAGATGGCCTGAGTAATTGCCAGAATATGGCTTTCGTTGAAGTTATTTTTGAGGGATGAACCCCGATGCCCCGATGTCCCGAAGGCCACCTGCTGGGCGGGATCATCCATATCGGGTTTACGGGTATAATACGCGGACACCAGCCGGGGAATATTGGCAAGCAAGTGGGCCGGGGCTTTGTGCCCGGCCAGCGGGTGAACGGTCATGGCCGTCTCCTTTCATGTTCGTCAAAAACGCATTGTATAAATAAACGGGATAAATACTAACATATTTATTCAATTGAAGTAAAATTAAAATCAACGTATCCGGCGGCATAAAAAAAGCCCCGTACCTTTTTTGACGATCAGAAAGATACGGGGCCTTGCTTTATAGGTTTTAAAATCGACGCTAAACCACAATGCTACGGCTTGGAAGCAGGTGCAGGCGCCATAGCCGGAGCCGGTTTCTGCATCGGCGTTTCTTTTTTAACCGGCGCTGGTGTGTCGACGGCCAGAATGGCTTCATTTTTCAGTACGATTTTATGTGTGATGCCTTTGACTTTTTCCAGGTCCTTGACCGTTTTAAAGGGACCGTTCGCCTTCCGGTATTGAATAATATTTTCCGCCAGTTTCTTGCCCACGCCCTTCATCTTGGCCAATTCCGCAGCGGAAGCTGTATTGATGTTAATTTTAGCCATTTTATGGGCTGCCTTGCTGCCTGCTTTGTTGGCCGCAAAAACAGAACCCGTAAGCCCCAAAACAAATCCGATCACTGTCAGTACAACGAAAACTTGTTTCAAACGATTCATTTTTTAATTCCTTTAGATTAAAAATTATGTGGTTACCGGTTTTTATAAAGTGGCGGAAACTATTCCCGCCTATTCTGGAAATGTTTTATTTGCAGGACGCGGATGGGGGAGCAAGGCCAGTATGACCGACAGTGTGAATAACCACATCTTCATTGACTGAATTGCAGTAAATACAGCGCCGTTTTTTATACGAGTGCATAAGGAGTCTCAATGCCTAAAAATTGGTTACAAATCTGTTTTTAACCCGTCAGGCGTCATCAACTATGTATCTTGTATGCGCATACACAAGCGCCTAAAATGTATTTTTGTCAACTGATTTTTTAACGCAATTTTTTCCTTTTACTTTATGATTTTTTTTCATATACGAGATGATACCGTGACTGTTTCTTACCCGGAAGAAATGAAAAACCGGCATTCAAACCACCGACGAGGATATCCGCCATAATGAAACAAACAAAATTCAAGTGGAAATGGATCGTTTCCATGGTGACGCTGACGCTGTTTACCTCTTCCGGTTGGGCGCTGGAAAACGCCGAAGAAGCTACAGATGCTTGTCAACTCCAGGAAATCGTGGTGACCGCCACCAGACAGGAAACCCCAAAGCAGGATGTGGCTGCCGACATCACGGTGATCAACCGGGAGGCCATTGAACGCATGCCGGCCGTCACCGCCGGAGAAGTGCTCCAGTATATTCCCGGTGTGTCCATCGAATCCAACGGCGGCCCGGGGGCCATGACCACGGCCCGGATGTTCTCAGCGTTCTCGGCCGCGCCTTTGGGGACCACAAGGCGGACGGATTCTCCGGACAGATTGTCGGCCAGGTACTGACGCAGCTCGCCGCGGCGGCGATCGACTTCGCCGGCGGCCTCGGCCCG
>DAIEHU010000082.1 GCA_027353395.1 Desulfobacteraceae bacterium | reverse complement strand
GCAGTTCATTCCGATGGACGGCATCGGTCTGGACTGGGGGAGGGACACATCCAGGCCTTTTTGAAGCTTTCGCAATAAATAGCCTGCTTCAATTCTGGCGATTTCAGAAAATGGTGGAGTTGAAATTTCCCCGTGCATCCAGACCAGTGGTTTATCATTTGGGCTCATGGATAGTAATTATGTCAGATATGATATATTGTCAATTTGTTTTTAAGGCTATCGATTAATAAAACAGATGATTTTGTGGAGGGGGGTACGCCACTCAAATAGTTATTTTTTAGGGTTAGATAGGGCTTTTTTTGACCTGCTTTTTCGATAAAATCCATAATATTTACAATTACTTTCTATGGAAATGAAAAAAAAGGGATAAAGCAAGAGTTTCGTTGGGGACGCCACTATTTTCAGGTAGTTACGTTGTTTTGAATTAGCCGATAGGGGAGCTGACGGCTCCTTTGACGGTTTTTTCATTTTGAACTGCTGTTTCCATCAATTCACAGCTACTTCTTCATTTCGATTACCTTGCCTTTTGTTCGCATATAAAAATGCGCCCATCCTTTTGATATTCAGGCTCATATTCAGAGGCAGCTTCAACATGAAGCAAAGGGAAAGGCAACTCCTGCCCCGCTTCTGGAAAAAATAAGTGCAATAAACAGCCGGATGAAAAATTTGAGTTGATTGACAATCCGTTTCGCGGGTGGTAGTTTTTAAACACATACCGAAACAGATGGCCCTCCATAAATTGGGGTGTGCCGAAGCGCCAAATCACATCTGAAATTTTCGATGCTTCCGCGATATTTTTTTAAGCTGTCCCGTTTCATATCCTCACTCAAAAGGAAAGGAGATGATGGTGATTAATGACAGGAACACAGCTTGTCACGGACGGTTCTTGCCATGCCTGCTGATCATCGTATTCTTGTCTTTTTCCTGCCTTGGCATCCCGCCTGCCGGTGCTGGTAGCCGCATTGTGACGGTGGGCGTTTATGAAAACGCGCCCAAAATTTTTACGGATGAATCCGGCAAACCCGCTGGCGTCTTTATTGATATTGTCGAGGACATCGCCAAAAAAGAGGGCTGGACCCTGCGCTATCGATCCGGTACCTGGGGAGAGGGACTGGACCGCCTGGAAAGAGGCGAAATCGATCTCATGCCGGACGTGGCCTATACGGCAGAGCGAGCAAAGATATACGCCTTTCACAATGTTCCGGTCCTGTCCTCCTGGTATCAGGTATACGCCCCCAAAGGCAGCAGGATTCAATCAATACTGGATTTAAACAAAAAACGGATTCTTGTTCTGGAACGCTCGGTTCAGCAGGATGCGTTCGCCCGGATCAGCAAAGGGTTTGGGCTGAACTGCACCCTTATCGCCGTGCCGGATTACAACACCATGTTTGAGGTTGTCGCCCGAGGGGATGCCGATGCCGCCATTACCAACCGTTTCTATGGGATGATGCATGCCAAGAAGTTCGGGCTTACAGATACGACGATCATTTTTGAACCGTCCGACCTTTTTTTCGCCGCGCCCAAAATTTCTTCCATAAGCACCTACAGGCTATTGTTGAATGCCATTGACAATGATCTTTCGGATCTGAAAAAAGATCCGAAATCCATTTATTATGCGTCTTTGAAACGATGGACATCCGAAGAAGTGCAATTCAAACTGCCGGAATGGGTTCAACTCACAGGCCTTGGGGTGGGCATTCTCCTGTTCATGAGCTTTGCGGGGAGCATGATTTTAAAGCATCAGGTTAGTGCGCGAACCCTGGAACTCCGGCAAATCAACCAGGAAATGGAGCAGCGCATCGTAGCGCGGACAGCGGAACTGGCTGGAGCCACGGAAAGGGCGCAGGCAGCGGACCGCATCAAATCAGCCTTTCTGGCCACAATGTCCCACGAATTGCGCACGCCGCTGAACTCCATCATCGGCTTTACCGGCATCCTGCTCCAGGGCCTGGCCGGGCCCCTGAACATGGAGCAGCAAAAACAGATGGGCATGGTTCAAAGCAGCGCCCGCCACCTTCTGGCCCTGATCAATGATGTGCTGGATATTTCCAAAATTGAGTCCGGGCAATTGACGCTTGCCAGAGATTCCTTTGATCTGCGGGCATCCATCAAAAAAATGGCCAAGGTGGTGTCCCCGCTGGCCGGGAAAAAAGGCATTGATCTGCGAATGGACATTTCGTGGGAAATCGGAACGATCACGTCAGATCAGCGCCGTCTGGAGCAGGTCATTTTGAATCTGATCAATAACGCCGTCAAATTCACCGAAAAAGGCCATGTCGCTGTTGCCTGCCGGGCCGACAACGGGCATTACCGTCTGTCGGTTTCCGATACCGGCATCGGAATCAAGCCTGAAGAAATACCGGACCTCTTTCAACCGTTCCACCAGATTGATGCCGGCCTTACCCGAAAACACGAGGGAACGGGTTTAGGCCTTTCCATTAGCAAAAAAATCGTTGATATGATGGGCGGAACCATTGACGTGGCAAGCCGGTGGGGCGAGGGAAGCACCTTTACCGTCCGGTTGCCGCGAGAAAGCGCTTAATAATGAAGGACTTTGATCAATCCCAAAACAGATGGAGCGTAGCGACACATCAACTTTGATGAAACCGTAAAAAGTCGATTTTCTCCTTTTTTCGACATTCCGGCGCAGGTTTGAATCCAGTATATTAAATAAGTTCTGGATGCCGGAGCCGTCATCCCGGACTCCGATCCGGGACCGGCATGACGAGTTGCGGATTTTTTACGAAACCATCAACTTTAGGCGTTTACAACGTTTTTAACCGGAGCTCCGCCATGAACAACACCCTCTTGATCATTGAAGACAATTCGCAGAATCTTTATCTGATGCGCTTTCTTCTGGAAAAAAACGGCTTTACGGTCATCGAAGCGACGGATGGCCGGAAAGGCATCGAAATGGCGCTCGCCCATAAACCGGCGGGCATTCTGCTGGACATTCAGTTGCCGGAAATGGACGGATACGCCGTGGCCGCGGAACTGAAAAAACATCGGGAACTGGATGAGGTGCCCATCATTGCGGTTACCTCCTACGCCATGGTGGGAGACCGGGAAAATGTGCTGGCCGCAGGGGCCACCGGGTATATTGAAAAGCCTATTAATCCGGAGACGTTTGTGGCGGAAATAGGGAAATTTCTTTGATTTTGGAATTTGGATTGGGGAATCCGGTGATGAACGAAGTCCAGATGAAAGACAGGACCAAGGCGTTTGCCATGGAAATCTCAAATTTGCCGGAAGATGCCGGAAAATAGAGAAGGAAGATCAATCGGTAACCAGAGTTCCGTTCCGGAACCTCTGTTGCCGCAAATTATCGGACTTCCTGCCGCGTGAAATCAGCGGCTGATTTTATTTTGAAATTGTCTGTCATGGAAGAAGAGGCGGATGAAACCTTATTCGGCAAGTCGAATTGGAGACAATCATGAACATCCTCATCGTAGACGACCTGGAAGGCAACCGCTACCTGCTGGAGGCGTTGCTCAAGGGAAACGGGCATACGGTTGTATCTTTGAAAAACGGCGCTGAAGCGCTTGAAGTATTGAAATCCGGCGATTTTGATCTCATCATTAGCGATATTCTCATGCCGGTCATGGACGGATTCCAATTGTGCCGTACTATTAAGACCGATCCATCCCTTGCCAGCATCCCGTTCATTATTTATACCGCCACCTACACCGGACCCAAGGATGAAGCGTTCGCGGCCAAAATCGGCGCGGACCGGTTTATTGTCAAACCCTGCGAGCCGGATGTGTTTATGGCGGCTGTCCGGAATGTGATGGCGAGCGCCAAACGAAATGGTATCGCCCCGGCTCCGCCTCAGGAAGAGGAGATCCTTAAATTATACAATGAACGTCTGGTGAGAAAGTTGGAGCAGAAAATGCTGCAACTGGAAAAAGAGGTGGAGATGAGGCAGCAAGTCGAAAAAATTCTGCGGGTGAGCGAGGAAAAATACAGATCCATCTTGGACAATATCGAAGACGGTTATTATGAAGTGGATATTGCCGGTAATTTAACTTTCTTCAATCAATCCGCGTGCAGAATCCTCGGATATTCCAGCGATGAACTGATGGGTATCAACAATCGGGTCTTTATGGATACGGAAAACGCCCAGGAGGTGTTTCATACGTTCAATCACGTATTTACCACCGGCGAGCCTTCCAGGGGACTTGACTGGGTGCTCACCAAAAAAAACGGAACCCTGTGCCATGTCAACACCTCTGTTTCATTAATTAGAAATGACTCTGGAAATGCGGTGGGTTTCCGGGGGATAATGCGGGACGTCACGGAGCAGCGAAATGTGGAAAAAGAAAAAATTCGATTGATGGAACAGCTTTACCAGGCTCAGAAAATGGAATCCATGGGCAGACTTGCCGGTGGCGTGGCTCATGATTTCAATAATATGCTCGGTGTCATCATTGGTTATACGGAACTGGTCCTGGGGAAGACCGATGCCGAGGATCCTCGCCAGGACGATCTGAATGAAGTGTTTAATGCCGCTTGCCGCGCCAGAGATATCACCCGGCAGTTACTGGCTTTTTCCCGTCAGCAGATCATCGCGCCCAGGCCCATTGACCTGAACGCGGTGATCGGCGCTATGCTGAATATGCTGCGGCGGCTCATCGGCGAGGATATCGGCTTGGTGTGGTTCCCTGGAGAAGAATTATGGCCGGTCCTGATGGACGCTTCCCAGGTGGATCAGATACTTGTCAATCTGTGCGTCAATGCCCGGGACGCCATCAAAGATGTGGGAAAAATCACCATTAAAACCCGAAATGCCGTTATAGAAGAAGATGATTGCATGCACCATGCCTATTTCGTGCCGGGAAAATATGTGATGCTGGTGGTGAGCGACGATGGGTGCGGGATGGATTCGGAGACGGCTCAAAAGATTTTTGAGCCGTTTTTCACCACCAAGGAGGTCGGCAAAGGCACGGGCCTAGGACTGGCCACTCTCTATGGCATCGTCAAACAGAACAACGGATTTGTGAATGTTTACAGCGAGCCGGGCGGGGGCGCGACATTTTCTATTTATCTGCCCCGGCATGAAGGGCCGCTCAGGAAGGGCGCGGATGCAGGCCCCGCCCCGCTTACAAAGGGCCGCGGCGAGACGGTGCTGGCGGTGGAAGATGAGTCAGCGATTTTAAATATTATCAAAAGGATTCTGGAATCTTTAGGTTATCAGGCCCTGACCGCGACCTCGCCAAAGGCGGCCATCCAGCTTGAAAGAAAATATGGCGGTGAAATTCATTTGCTCATGACCGACGTGGTGATGCCTGGGATGAACGGCCTGGATCTGGCCGGACAGATCCGGAAAACCCGGCCGGGAATCAAATGTCTGTTCATGTCCGGCTACACAGCCGATGCCATCGCCCATCATGGTGTGCTGGAAGCGGGTGTACAATTCATCCAGAAGCCGTTTTCAGCAAGAGATATGGCGATTAAAATTCGGGCGGTCCTGAAGGCGTGAAGGGCGAGTGCAATGGATTGTTTTTAAAAAATGCGGTATTTGGGTTTAACCGCCCCCGGTTTCTTTGTTTTTTATCGCATACCCGAAAATATACGTGCATACCGGCACTCCAAGAATGAGCCCCCAGATGTGGAAGAGCTTTCCGCCGATGGTGAGGATGATCAGCACAATGACCGGATTGATGCGCATATACGTGCCGTAGATTCTTGGATTTAAGATATAGCTTTCAATCAGGTGAATGATGATGATCATGACAATTGCGAGGAGCATGGTCTGAAGGCCCGACGTCTGGAGCGCGATGAGGCAGATGGGAATGGAGCTGATAAACACGCCGGCCACGGGGATGAAGCTGCAAAACAGCACGATCACGGACAGAAACGCCACGCTCTGGCCGATGCCCAGTATCAATATCCCGATGGCTGTCAAAAAACTGTTGATGATGGCGATGATGAGCTGCGCCTCAAGGGATTTGCCGAGCACATTGGAAAAATCCCGTATGCTTTCAGCAACTTCTATGTAAATAAATCGCAGTTTTGTGTTCTGAAGGGCGGTGACCTGTTTCCGAAGGTGGGGCATGTCCAGCACAATCAGAAATGAAAACAGCAGGGACAGGACAAAAGAGGAAGTCACCGACGCAATCCGTCCGCTGATGCCTCCCAGGGTTTCAATCACCTGATTAACGTTTTTTAAACCGGATTCTTCAGCCAGTCCGGTCAGCTCTTGAAGGAGCGCCATGGTTGGTGATTTTTTGGGGCTGAGGGTGTCAGGCTGAACCGGGTTTGTCTGAGCAGATGCCGTTTGTTCGGACTTGAGCTGGGGAATGATTTCTTTCAGGATGGGATATTTGTCGCCTGCCAGGAAAAGTTCCTGGTCCATTCTGGCGATATATTCCGAAAAATTTGAAATAAAAATTTCCGTCTGATTTTTAACTCTGGGCACCAGCAATACCAGCGCCGCGGTTAAAATGCCGAGGATGACACCCGCCGTGATCATTGCCCGAAACGTCCTGTTTTTAATCAATATTTCAAGCCTGAGAACCCCTCGGGTTTGAATATAGGCAAAAACAAATGTGAAAAAAACCAGCATGAAAAAAGGTCTGAGAATGTAGATGGCCAAAAAAAGCGCACCCCATGCGAACACCCGATGGGCGGCGGGTATCAAAAAATCCCTGTGCGTCATCCAGTCTTTTTGCGCGGATTTTTTAGGGGAGTCCGTCTCTGTTTCAAGTTGATTCATGGTCTTTCACTTATCCATTTTTGCGAGGGCTGAATTCACCTTTGCCCGCTTCAGGTGAACATGAGGCGCTTCTATACAGGATTTTTATTCGCGGGAGGGTTTTGATCATAAAGATTTTTATACCGTATGCTGCGAGGATTTGCAAATCTGTTCTTTTCATACCGGAAAGGAATGATTAATATTGGTAATATCCCAAACCTGTTATTCCGGCCTGAGCCGGAAAGGAGAATTAAACCCGTGGCCGGAAAAGAACTGATACGTTCCGCCGCATCGCGCATGTTTCGCCTGGGCGGCCTCGCGGGGAGGGTGGGCATTTCCATGGCCGGGAATACGGTGGCCAATTTTTTCCGGGACACAACTAACCGTGAAACGCGCCGTTCCATAATCCTGATCAAAAACGCCAGCCGCATTCAGGAACTTCTGGGGCAGCTCAAGGGCGTTCCTATGAAAATTGGGCAAATGATCAGTCTGCATGAAAAACTTCTGCCCGAACCCGTCGTCAAGGCACTCCAATCCCTTCAGCAAAATGCGCCATCCGTGCCATTTGAAGATATGCGGGACATGGTGGCCCGTGAGCTGGGCGACCGGTTTCGCCTGATCCGTCATATCGATGAAACGCCATTGGCGGCGGCGTCCATCGGCCAGGTGCATCGGGCGGAGCTTGTCAATGGCGCGCACATCGCTCTGAAGATCCAGTATCCGGGCATGGATGAGGTGATCCGGGCGGATTTGAAAAACCTGAAGGGCATTTTAACCTTTCTGTTCTCCATGTTTTCAAGCATGGACATGGATCTGATATGGCAGGAAGTGAACGCGCGCATGATGGAAGAGCTGGACTATGAGCGGGAGGCTGCCAGCATGAAACGCATGGCGGCGCTTTTCAAAGATGACGGCCGTATCATTGTTCCCAAAGTGATTGATGAAGCGACCTCCCGGCGGGTTCTGGGCATGGAGCTGGTATTGGGCATCTCGCCAGACAGCGCATTCGAAAGCGTCTACCCCCAGGCCCTTAAAAACGTCTGGGCCGAATCCATGGTCCGGCTGATTTTGCGGGGGCTATTTGATTTCCGGTTTTTGCATGCGGATCCGAATATGGCCAATTTTGCGTTTCTGCCTGACGGACGGTTGATCGTCTATGATTTCGGATGTATGAAAGAAGTGCCCGAATCGCTCTGCCGGGGGTATGTGCGGCTGATCCGGGCGATGCTTGATCATGCGTATCCCAAGATGCCCGGAATTCTCCGTGAAATGGGCGTTCATCTGGCTGGGGGGCGGCCCGTTTCATGGCAAATGGTGGCGGATTTTGCGGATGTGTTTCAGGAATTTTTTCACCCGGACCAGCATTATACATTCGGAAGCGACGCGGCAATTTATGGAAGGCTTATCGCGCTTGGCAACAAGCACATGAATGAGTCCATGAACCTGGTTTTTCCCAGAGACGTTATTTTTATCGATCGAACTTTTGGCGGACATTTTGGCAATCTCTGCCGATTAAACGCCCGGTCGGATTGGCGAAGCATCCTGCTTGTGCACATGGCGAATGCGTGCCCGGCGGCCCATTCATCCAACCGGTAGAATGAAAACCAGGAATTTGACTGAAAAACGCTGGTTTTTCTCCTGTCCGAAGATCATTATCGGTGTTGACAGGCCTGTTTGTTTCTGCAATAAATTATTCAAAAATGCAAATGGTTATACATGCATTTGCGGCAAGCGGTCATCGAATCAGTGCCTATCACCAAAGGAATCATTATGTACGACATCAAAACAGATACGGAAAAGAACCGAATCACCATCACCATTGGGAAAGTTGAAAGCGAATCTGAAATACAGGAAATCGCCCGGTCCGTTCAATCCGCCTGCCGGCGTCTTAAAAAAGGCTTCACCTGCATCACGGATCTGCGGAGATACGAACTACAGGACGATCAATTTGAAATCTATGTGAAGGAAACCCAGGCGGTCATGGTTCAGGCGGGTTTGTCCAGAGTGGTGCGGGTGCGGCGAGAAACCGGCCTTCTGGGTCATTTTCAGTTTGACAATGCGTCCAGCGAGGTGGGATATCATGCCCAGAACGTCACCACCCTGGAAGAGGCGGAAAGAATTTTAGACGCGGAAACGCCCTGACCCATATCCCGGTTTTTTTAAAAAACCATTTGCGTCCCATCCGGCTGTTTCAGGCTTCCGTTTATTTTCCGGGCGCCTCCCCTGCTTTCAGCCACAAAGCGACCCCGATCATTACGAGGGAAGCGCCGGTCATGCAGTTGACCCAGAACCGGCCTTTTTCAGGCGACAGACCTGCACCAAGAACAATCATATGCCGTTCCTGGCTGTAAATGCCCATGAGGGACAAACCGCCGTAAATCAATAACCCAAGTCCTGCCAGGGCGATGGCGGCACCGGAAAACCGGATACTTTTTATTTTACGGGCGGTTGACGGGGGATGAGGATTTTTCATGGATTTTTCCCTTTTATTCCAATCCCAAATCCTATCGCTATCTTCGCTGGCTCGTCTTCGGCTCCTCAACGTACTAACTGTACGCCTCCGTCGCCTCAATCCTCACCGCCTTGATATCATCTTTGATTTG
>DAIEHU010000081.1 GCA_027353395.1 Desulfobacteraceae bacterium | reverse complement strand
CATAGCTGACCATGGTCAAGATTCTGCCGGTTTCCGGATTCATAGCGATAAAGCCGAAATATTTCGAGTTTTTCCGGTCGATGTGATCAACAATAAACTGCTGCAGGGAAGGATCGATGCTGGAATGCACCAGATAGGTTTTGCCGCTGGTATGCAGTTCAAAATCATTATCAGGGCTGTTTATCCATGGATTGTGCCGGATTATTTTTTGCAGGGTGGGTTTATCAAATGTTTCAATGGGATCAGAAACCGCCACGGAATGGGACTGCGGTGGTGCGGTGCGGGCTCTGTTCAACAGTGCGGATACGCCATACACCATAAAACAAACAGCGCATGCCAAAACGGCGAATACGGGAACCCGCTGAAACAGGCGTCGGCCCGCCGCTTTTTTGTGTAAATTCGACTGGTAGCTCCGCCACTGGTTGACACTGGCATATTTTCTGGATTTTGACTTTCTAAACCGAAACATACGGTTTTTTTTAATTTTCCGGAATGGGATTTGTTAAAAAATGTTTATACGGTCATCTGGTTGAAGGGCGTCTTCATTGTATGGATGGTTATTATCCTTATCCGCAGTCCGGTGATGTGTCAAACCGTTTTTTCTTGGAGATCCCCTACAAGGACAGGGACAGGAGATAAGAGCGCAGGTTCTGCTTTTTATTTTTAAGCCCCAGCTTGCTGCGGAGATTGTTGCGATGAAATTCTATGGCTCTGTCCGACAGATTGAGCATCTGGGAAATTTCCTTGGTGGACTTGCCGGCTTTCACCAAGTCCGCGATCTGGATTTGCATGGGGGTTAATTTTTGAAACTGCGCGGACATTTTTTGAAGGCTCGGGGATGCGATGTCGTTGAGATGGGCATCCAGCCGTTCCAGATAGGATTTCTGCTTTTCATCCAGACGGGTATTTTTCAATTTTTCGAGATAGGGCAGGATCAAATCGTTAATATTCATCATTATTTTGGCTTCAATATCTTCTTTGTCCCGCTCTCTCTGGTTCAGAAGAATTTTTAAAGCCGTGTTGGTTTCCTGAAGGTTGACGGACTGCCGGCTCAGCTCCTCTTCCTTTTGACGCAGCGACGCTTCAATCAATTTCCGTTCTTCGATTTCACTCACCAGTCTTTTGTTTGCGGCGACCAGTTCCCGGGTGCGCTCTGTTACGCGCATTTCCAGTTCCTCATTCGCTTTCGCGAGTTTTGCCTCAGCCTGTTTCCGATAGGTGATATCCGTAAAAGAGCCCATCATGCATATGGGATGGTTACCGGCATCCGTCACCACGCTGCCTGCGAACAACACGCTGACCACGGAACCGTCTTTTTTAACGCCTTCAATTTCACCATACCAGCTTCCGTGGTCTAAAACTTCTTCAAATATAGTTTCAGCCGTTTTCTGATCTTTAGCGAAACTGATGGCGGAACGGCCTATAACCTCTGAGGGATCGCCGTCACCCCACATGTCCAGAAACGCCTGATTGACATAAGTGATATTGCCCAGAAGGTCAGCGATCACAATGGCGTCAATGGCGGAGGCGATGGCGAATTCCTTGATTCTGAGCTCCGCCTCCATTTTTTTCCGGTCCGTGACGTCGATAAAGGAATCCATGGTGCAGACGGGTTCTCCTTTATCGTTATAGACAATATTGGCAGAGAGATGGACAATAATCAGGGAACCGTCTTTGCGTCTGCCCCGGACTTCGCCTTCCCAACTGCCGTGTTCCAAAACCGCACACATGATTTTTAGGGCTTCCGCATGGGACTCAGCAAATTCAAGGGATGAGCGGCCGATCACTTCCGAAAGATGCCCGGCGCCCCACATTTTCAGGGCTGATTTGTTCACATATGTGATGTTCCCCCCCAAATCACCGATCCCGATCCCCTGGACAGAGGAAGCGATGGCGAATTCCTTGATTCGGAGATCTGCTTCCATTTTTTTCCGGTCCGTGATGTCGATAAAGGAATCCATGGTGCAAATGGGTTCGCCGTTGTCGTTATAGACAATATTGGCGGACAGATGAACGAATATGGGGGCTCCATCTCTGCGCCTGCCTTCGATTTCCCCTTCCCAGCTTCCGGTTTCCAGCACCTTGAGCATGACCCGTATGGCCCCTTCCTGTGATTTGGCGAATTCCAAAGAAGACCGGCCGATCACTTCCGAGGGGTCGGAGGCGCCCCACATGCGCAATGCCGCATCATTGATGTAGACGATTTTCCCTTCCATATCCCCGATGCCGATGCCCTGGATGGAAGAGGCGATGGCACGGTCTTTGATGAGCAGTTGATCATAGACATCCCGGTCCTTGAGGGGGAGATTGGACAGATGTCTGATTCGGCGTTTCGGGTCGTCCTGGTGGGCATCCGTCATGGGAGGAATCCTTTATATCGGCTGGGTGAAGAAACAAGACTTTTCGGTTAAAGATGTTTTAATGCCCATTGTTTTGTCAGTTGCAAAACCCTGTCTTTTTGGGTGTCCAGATGGCCGCAGTGGCCGCTGGGCGAGATGAATTCCAGGGATTTTTTACAGGTCAAAGCGTCATGCAGCAGCCGTGCGGTTTCCGGGGCATCGACATGGTCTTCCCGGCCGTGAATCACCAATACCGGAATGGAAATTTGGTGGACACGGGTGATGGTATCCACAAAAGCGCACTGGGCCGCCCCAGGCATGGGAAATGCAGCGTAAGCGCCAATGGTCACGGGATTTTCAAGGATCATTTGATTGACTGCCGGGTCACAGGCGACCTGGGCGGTTTTCAGTAAACGGACTATATTCAGCCGCAGGTCTTTGCCGGTAATTCTCTTTTTAATTTTCCCGATAAGGTTCAATATGTTAAATGACAGTGTGTCCATTACGCCCAGGTAATTACGCACTGTGGCGTCAAGGGTGATCAATGCTTTGAGTCTGGGTTCCACAAGAGCGGCTTCCAGAACCGCTGTGCCGCCGGATGAAAATCCGAAGGCCCCGATGCGGTGAGAATCGATCTCAGGCTGGTGCTCAAGAAAATCAATGGCGGACCGGATGGCCGCCACCCATAAATTAATATTGATGTGAAACCGCTCGCCAAAACTCTTCCCGTGGCCGGGCATGTCCAGGACAAGCGCCCCAATGCCTGCCTGGCAGAGGCCGCCGGCCATTTCATAAAAATTTTCCTTATATTCAAATGCGCCGTGGCAAAGGATGAGACAGGGACAAGGCGCCGGATCACCGGGCAGAAACAGGACTGCAGCCAGGGATTGGTTTTGACAGGAAATAGTGATGGGTTGAAAGCTCATGGGCTGCTCCAGCCAGTCTTGTGAATCACTGAGGATTAAAAATCGAAAATCCCCAATCAATACCCAATACTCTACCTCACCACCGTCCCGGCCGGAATCCCGCCAGCCGAAGGCGCTACCACAACAGATGTTTCATCCGTCACCGCCGCCAGCAGCATGCCCTGGGACTGGACGCCCATGAGTTTTGCGGGTTTGAGATTGGCCACCACCACAATCTGCCTGCCTACGATTTCTTCCGGCGAATAGCTTTTAGCGATGCCTGCGACAATGGTGCGCTGTTCCGCGCCCAAATCAACGGTCAGTTTCAGGAGTTTCTTGGCTTTCGGGATGTTTTCGGCGGCGATCACCGTCGCCACGCGAAGGTCCAGTCTGGTGACGTCCTCAAATGAAATTTCCGGTTTTAAATTCAACATGGGTTTGGGTTCCACAGGCGCTTTTCCGGCGGCAGCCGGTTTTTGGGTTTCAATCCGGGGAAACAGGGTCACGGGTTCAGGAAGTTTAACGCCTGGCGGTGTAGTCCCCCAGATGCTTATCCGGTCAAAGCTTGACAGGGCATCGGTGTCGCCGATGCCCAGGTGCTTCTGCATGGTGCGGGAGGTCTGGGGCATGACGGGAAAAATAAGTCCGGCGATGACCCGCAGGCCTTCTATAAGGTTATACATGACATCCGCCAGCCGGTCCCTGGATTTTTTATCCGCTGATTTGGCCAGTTCCCAAGGGGCGTTGGTCACCACATATTTGTTCATTGCAGAGATCAATTCCCATACCGTCTGAATGGCTTTATGAAACGCGAAACCGGCCATTTCCGTTTTAAAGGTTTTGGTGGCGTGACGGGATATTTCAAATAAATCGGCCGTTTCTCCATTCCGGACGGCGGGGGCGATTTTAGGAACGCATCCATCAAAATACTTATGGATCATGGCCAGAACCCGGGAAAAAAGATTGCCGAGATCATTGGCGAGATCCGCATTGATGCGTTCGATCATCAGGGATTCGGAAAAATTCGAGTCCAGGCCGAACACCATTTCCCGCATGAGAAAGTACCGGACAGCATCCGCGCCATAGGCCGATTGCAGATGATAAGGGTCCACCACATTGCCTATGGATTTGGACATTTTGCTTTCGTCGATATTCCAATACCCGTGCACATAAAGGTGCTGATACGGTTCGATACCCGCGGCCTTCAGCATGATGGGCCAGTAAATGCCGTGGGGCTTTAAAATGTCTTTTGCGACAATATGCCGGGCCTCGGGCCAGAATTTATGGAACGCGCCGCCTTCCGGGTAACCCAGAGCGGAAATATAATTGATAAGGGCGTCAAACCAAACATAGGTGACATAATTATCATCAAACGGCAGGGAGATGCCCCATTCCAGACGCGATTTGGGGCGGGAGATGCAGAGATCCTCCAGCGGTTCGCGCAGAAACGCCATAATTTCATTACGGTAGCGTTCGGGCTGGATAAAATCCGGATGGGTTTTGATATGATCGATCAGCCAGTCCTGGTACCGGCTCATTTTAAAGAAATAATTGGATTCTTTAATCGTTTCCGGTTTAGCGCCATGATCCGGGCATTTGCCGTCCACCAGCTCCCGTTCCATATAAAACCGTTCGCACCCGAAGCAGTAAAGCCCTTCATATTCGCTGAAATAAATATCTCCGGAATCGAAAATTTTCTGAAGAATCCGCCCGACCACCACCGCATGGGCCGGGTCCGTCGTCCGGATGAAGTGATCATTTCCGATATGAAACAGGGGCCACAGGTCATGGAACAGACGGCTGATGCGGTCTGCGTATTCACCTGGGGATATGTTTTCCTGAAGAGCGGCTTTTACGATTTTATCCCCGTGCTCGTCGGTGCCGGTCAGGAAAAAAGTGTCTTCGCCCAGCATGGCGTGAAACCGGCAGGCCACGTCTGCTGAAACGGTGGTATAGGCATGGCCCAGATGGGGCTTTGCATTTACATAATAGATGGGGGTGGTAACATAAAAAGGAGGCACCATTTGGTTTCTCGTCATTCCTTCCGTTGGTCTTTGATTTCTTTTTTCTCTTTGACTTCATAAACATCGTTTTCAAATGTCAGGCAACACATCAACCGCCCGCAGACCCCTGATATTTTGGTGGGGTTTAAGGATAATCCCTGATGCTTAGCCATGCGAATGGAAACGGGATCAAATTTGGTAAGAAAAGCCGCACAGCAGAGCTCCCGGCCGCATCGGCCGATTCCGCCGCACATTTTCGCCTGATTGCGGATGCCCACTTGGCGCATTTCTATCTTCGCCCGGAATTCCTTGACCAGCAGTTTCACCAGTTTCCGGAAATCCACGCGCCCGTCAGCCGTAAAAAAAAAGGTTAATTTGGTGCCGTCAAAATTGCTTTCCGTGCGGAACAGATTCATGCCCAGTTGCAGTTCCCGTATACACTGCCGGCAAAAGGCGAATGCGTTTTTTTCGATATCGGCATTTTTTTTCATCTGATCGCAATCCGTCTCATTGGCCTGCCGGTATACCCTTTTTAAAGGGGGCGCGCCTTCCTTTTTTTCAATCGGCTTCGGGGGTGTGGCCACCGTGCCGAATTCCAGGCCGTTTTCGGTCTCCACGATCACATGATCGCCTGGTTTTAATATAAAGGCGCCGCAGCAGAAATCATAGATTTTGCCTGCTGTTTTGAACCTCACACCGACACTGTTTTCCATATATGTTCAATTTCCTTTAGAAAGCATGATGATGAGCGCATCCAGGCCGAGCCGCAAATTGGCGTTGGATTTCATGTCGCGCTCGGCCTGCTCGATGGCTTTGAATTTGAATGTCAGGGAATCGGATGTCATGCGGCGGGCGGCGGCTTCTATCTGATCCATCAAATCCCTGTTGATTATTTTCTCAGGCCGAGCGTGATAAACCGCGATATCCCGCAGCCAGTTTTTCATTATTTCAAATGCGGCGGGAACCCAGTCCTTATGTTTTGACAATGTTTCGGCGAATGCAAGACATTCCATGATGGAATATGACGGAAACGCTTCCATTTCACGGATAATCCAGTTCCGCCTTTCCATCCATCGGGTTTGGGCCATGGAATCGGCGCAGGTCAAGCTGCCGCGGGCCATGGACGCGATGACATCCGCCTGGGCCGCTGTCTCCGGATAATGGCGCTCCACGTATGTGGCGAGAAATTTCCGACTGATGGGGTTAAATCGAACCTGCTGGCATCTGGAAACAATGGTCGGCAGCATATCCGACGCCTGCAGGGCGGTCAGGATAAACAGGGTATGTTCCGGCGGTTCCTCAAGCGTTTTTAACAGCGTGTTCCCGGCTTCCGTGTTGAACTTATGCGCATCGCGAATGATAATCACCCGTTTTGCGGCCTCATAGGGCTTCAGGGCCAGCCGGTCGCTCAAGGCCCGGATCTGGTCCACCTTGATCATGTCCCCTGCGGGTTCTATCAAAATAATATCCGGATGGTGTCCGGATATTATTTTTTTACAAGACCGGCAACGGCCGCAGGGATCAATGGATGGTGGACGGATGCCGGCGGCCGGGGCATGATGTGGAAACAGCTCCAATTCCATGCAATTGCAGGACATGGCAAACGCCAGAGCGGCCGTCTTTTTTCCAATTCCTTCTAATCCAGTGAAAAGGAAGGCGTGCGGAAGATTGCCGCCGGAAAGCACCGCGGTTAATAATTGAACCGGGCGCTCCTGGTCAATCAGGGATGCAAACGCGGTCACAGGTTTTTCTGCAGGATACACCGTTTCTTTTATTTGTTGACGCGTTCCCGGAGTTCTTTCCCGCATTTAAAAAAAGGAAGTCTTTTGGGGCTGATCTGAACCTTTTCGCCGGTTTTGGGGTTGCGTCCGATATAACTTTTATATTTTTTGACATAAAAACTGCACAGCCCTCTGATTTCAATGCGCTCATCCTTGACAAGCGCTTCGGCCATGGAGTCAAAAAATATTTGTACAATTTTAGCTGCTTCAAATTTGGAAATATCAGCTTCTTTTTTTAAAGCTGAAATCAATTCCAGTTTGTTCATTATGCCTCCTGTAATGCTCATGGAATCAAAAAGTGATGATATGTTCCTTGTTTAAATACAAATTTATAAAAAGTCAAGGAGTTATGTTTAATTTTTTCGGGTATGTCCGGCGCTGATTTTGCACCGGGCCGGATTCCGGAAGCAAGGAAACTTTCTTTATCTATAAGCTGCTTCCGATTTCCGTAAGGCCGTTTAAACCGATCATGAATCCGATTTTCCGGTCATTGATTTCATTTTTATATGAAAGTTCAAAAGACCAGCACTGGGCCTGATAATGGCATCCAATCCCCGTTGCAATGCTTTTGCCGGTCTCGATATTTCTTTCATAATTGCCGAACACCCCCGTGCTTCTGGTGATGCTTTTAAACCAGCCGAGACTGACGGACTGGATCTGCTCCCGGCTGTACCGGTGTTCAACCACCAGATAGTCGCCGCTTTCACCGTTCAATCGGGCATTGACGTTATGGGAGATAAACCGGCCGATGTCGTGGCTCCATTCCGAGTCCGCATGAAGGGTCAACAATTTCGCAGGCGCCACGTCCAGTTCCGCGTACAAGGGCGTGAACGGTTTTTCGTTAGGGGTGTCTTTTTTAAGAAAATCATACGATTGCGCAAGCATAAAACGCAAGAACTCATGATAGGGATCATCATCTATCGTTTTCTGAAAAGCGCCTGGGGCCGGGCCGTCCGGTTTCGGTTTCGGTTTCGGCTCGTGTTCCTTGGATATCAGAAAGTTTGTTAATGAAAATGTCATGAGCCTTTCCGGTTCGATCCGGTCCTTATCCGTAAAAAATGGGTATTGGGATTGATCAACGTCTGGGATATAGCTGTATTCGAGCATGGGCCTAATCGAATGCTTAATTTTGTCGATGGTGTCATTCTGTAATTGAAACACCTGAAAAAGGTCCGTGGACAAATCCGCCTTCAAATCATAGAGTTCCCGGTGCCGGTAATCTTTATAGGATTTATCAGCGGTTTCATTGGCTGACAGGGGAGTTCCCGGATCTGTGTACCACGCGGTCTGCCGGAATCCGGCGGAAGGTTCAAAGCTGAAATAATTCTGATAGTGCAGGGGCAGGTACATGCGCGGGTGGATATCCATCTTCTGGCCGGTATCCCCGTCTTTGCGGTAAAAGTTGCTGTATTCGGAAGCCATGCCTACAAGAAGCCAGTCATTGAGCAGGGGCTGTTTCAAGGCGTCAAAGGTGACGCCGGGCAGTTGCTGCAAAGTGGTGTCAGTGGACTTCTGGCGCCGCTTCACGACATCGTCATACCATAACAGTTCGGCATTTACACTGTATTGGGTCCATATTCTGCTGAAATTCAGGGCGTTTTCCCTGACCGGGTCATTCTCATCATCCAGATCCCGCCCGAACTGGTTGTTAAAATAATTTTTCGTTTCATCGAAACCGGTATAACCGCTTGAAAACTCATGGAGATAGTCCTGATCGCTGACAATATCCAGGTCCAGGGTCGCCTTTACCTCCAGGGGAAGCGCCTGATCGAGCTTTGACCGGAACCAGTACCGGTCCTTATTGGTTCTCAACCATGGATCATCCGGATATCCCCAGTCGCCGGCGCCGTCATCGATTTTCCGGTCATTCAGCATATCGATCATGAACGTGCCTTTTGATGGACCGCTGAGGGTGTAGCGGTATTCCCCCCCGATTTTTTCGCCTCTTTCCTGAAGATGGTGATAGTAGAGCGTCGCGTCAGAACTCTGGTTGATGGCCCAGTACAGGGGCTGGATCACTTCAAAGCCGTTCCGGGAGGAAAACCCCATCTGGGGCGCGAGCAACCCGGACTGGCGTTTGGTTTTCACCGGAAACACCATATAGGGCAGGTACAGGACCGGTATGTCTTTCACCCGGAACGCCGCGTTTTTAACCCAGCCGTAGTCCTCAATGGTGACATCCAGATCCTGGCCGGTGATCCGCCATGCCGGGCGCTCCCCATCGCAGGACGTCAGGCTGGCGTTTTTGATCTCATAGGTGTTTTCCCCGGTTTTAAGGATTTTATCGCCCTTGATAATAAAATGATTCTTTTCAATAAATATC
>DAIEHU010000080.1 GCA_027353395.1 Desulfobacteraceae bacterium | reverse complement strand
ATCGACGACAGCTTCTTGATCCGAAAGACAAAAACCATATCTCAAACCGGACTTGGAAAAGATCAGAGAGCGCGAAATGTCAAAAATGCGTTTCATGTCACCCGGCCATCCCGGATTTCAGGAAAACGCATCCTTCTGGTGGATGATGTTTACACCACCGGCGCGACTGCTGAAGAATGCGCCAAAACATTAATCGCAAGCGGCGCGGGAAACGTTAATGTATTAACACTGGCAAGAACAGACTAACAAGCGGCAACGATCAATGACCAAATTCAGACCGGCCATGCAGCCCCCCAAAACCCTCCGCGCAGGCGTCATCCAGTTTGATGTCAGACGCGGCGATATTTCATCCAATCTTGAATCCGCCATCACCGGCATCCGCCGCCTGAGCGCTCAAGGTGCGCAATTGGCGGTGCTGCCGGAATTGTGGACTTGTGGGTTTGATCATGCAAATATCATTCAACATGCTGAAAAAACGCCTGAAATAATTGACATCCTGGCCCAGACAGCCAAAGCGCATGGCATGCTGATCGCTGGATCCCTGCCGGAAATGTCCGATGGGCAGATTTACAATACCCTGGTGGTGGTCGACAGGGATGGCGCTATCGCAGGCAGCTACCGAAAAGTGCATCTATTTTCCAACGGCAGGGAAAACCAGACTTTTACCGCCGGCCAGACAGCGGAAGTGTGGAATACGTCGCTGGGCGTCATCGGCGGGGTCATCTGCTATGATATCCGTTTTCCTGAACTCTGCCGCTCCCTGGCGATTCAGGGCGCCCGCCTCATTGTGGTCTGCGCCCAATGGCCGGAAGCCAGAATCGGTCACTGGAATACGCTCCTGCAGTCCAGAGCCATCGAAAACCAGCTTTTTATCGTTGCGGCTAACCGGACGGGCAGCGATAATCCCTTGTCCTTTCCCGGTCATTCCCAGATTATTTCACCTTACGGGGAGATTCTGGCCAAAACCACGGACGCACGGGATGAAGTGTCAGCGGAAATTCATTTTAAGGACATGGACGCCTTCCGGAGCCTGTTTGACTGTCTCAAGGAAAGGGTGCCGGAAGCCTACCGGCTCTGAATGCTGGCATGGAGCCAGGCGATTAAAAGGTTTTTATCACTCGGATATGATACTCAGCACCCAAAACAATCTCCATCTTTTCACATTTTCAAAATTCGTCCCGTTTACCGAAATCCGGCACGGCGTTTTCACCCGAACCGGCGGTTTCAGCCCCCCGCCGTTCCATAGCCTGAACGCCGGTCTTGCGGTGGGGGATGACACCAGCGCAACCCTGCGGAACAGGGCGGCCATTGCCGAATGTATGGACGGCTCAGAGCTTGTTTTCTTAAAACAAACCCACGAAACCAGTGTGGTTGTTTTTGATAAAAACGCGGGGGAAGCCCCATCTCCGAAAAACCGCCCGCCTTTTTCAGGCGATGCGATGGTGTCCAATGTTCCGGGGAAAACCCTGGCCATCCAGATTGCGGATTGCCAAGCCGTGGCGCTGTTTGATCCGGAAAAACAAGTGATCGCCAATGTGCATTCCGGATGGCGTGGCAGCATCCGGAACATCACCGGCAAATGCGTTGAGGTCATGAAAACCCGTTTCGGGTGCCGTCCCGCAGATATCATCGCCGGCATCAGCCCGTCCCTTGGGCCCTGTTGCAGTGAATTTGTTCATTACAGGGCGGAAATCCCCGAATCCTTCTGGCGTTATAAGAACAACCGGGATCATTTTAATTTCTGGGCCGTCACCCGCGATCAGCTGACCGATTGCGGACTGCCGCCGCAAAATATTGAATTGCCAGACCTGTGTACAAAGTGTAATGATCATTTATTCTTTTCCTATCGGCAAGCAAAGCGGACCGGCAGATTCGTGTCGGTCATTGGATTAAAATGACGGATAACCAAATATCAATGACCCGACTGGCCCCAAAAACGTTCCAGCTTGTTGAAATAAAATGGAACCGGCAGGAAAGCAACGGCTATTACCGGATCGGACTCACCTGCGACGCGGCATACATCCACGCCGTTCCCGGCCAGTTTGTGACCCTCCATTTACCCGGAACCTTGACGCCCCTGCTGCGCCGGCCGTTTTCCATTCACCGCCTGATTCGGGAGAACGGCCGGGTCGTTGGCATTGAAATTCTTTATAAAGTGGTGGGCGGGTTTACGGAAAAACTCATCCGGGTGTCACCTGGAGACCCGGTCGACCTTTTGGGCCCCATTGGCCAAGGCTTCACGGTTTCCGGCGAGTTTCGAAAACCGGCGTTTGTCGGCGGCGGCATCGGGGTCGCCCCCCTGGTGTTTCTGGCCGATGCGCTTATGGAGTCCGGCCTTGATCCGTCGGGCGCCGTTGTGTTCTTAGGCGGCAGAACAACCGGCGATATCCTGTGCGCCAATATTTTCCGGTCGCACGGTCTCTCTGTAGCAATCGCCACTGATGACGGCAGCCTTGGAGAAAAAGGCCTGGTCACCCGGCCCCTTGAACACTGGCTGACATCCAACCGGCCGGATATCATCTACTCATGCGGCCCCATGCCCATGCTCCGGTCCGTTGCGAAAATCGCCCGGAAAAACAGTCTTCCGTGTGAGGTATCCATTGAAACGGTCATGGCATGCGGACTGGGCGCCTGCCTGGGATGCGCGGTCAATAAAAACGATATTTCAGGCAAATATCAACACGTTTGCATTGACGGGCCTGTATTTGACCCGTCAGTCACCGTCTTTTAACAGAAACGGCCATGAATACAAAATTTTACCAAAACTACGAATTGACGCAAAAAGTAAGGGCCGCGGGGTGAGCGGCCAAACTGAGTCCAGAGGTTCTGGGCCGCATTGTATCAAGCCTGAAAATTAAGGCGGACCCCCGGCTTCTCGTTGGATTTGAAACATCCGACGATGCCGGTGTGTACCAGTTGTCAGATGACGTGGCCTTAATTCAAACCCTTGATTTTTTAACACCGCTGGTGGATTCACCCCTTGACTTCGGCAGGATTGCTGCGGCCAATGCCTTGAGCGATGTATATGCCATGGGCGGCTGTCCCCTGACCGCCATGAACATCGTCTGTTTTCCTTCCCAGGATCTGCCGGAATCGATCCTGCAGGAAACCCTGGCCGGCGGACTGGAAAAAATTCATGAATCCGGGGCCACTCTGGTGGGCGGCCACAGCGTGGATGATGCGGAATTTAAATATGGCCTTTCCGTGACCGGTCTGGTGCATCCAGACCGGGTGCTGACAAATGCCGGGGCCCGGATAAAAGACCGGCTTATTTTAACCAAACCCATCGGCACCGGCATTCTGGCGACCGCTGTGAAAGGACGGCTGGCATCAGACACCGCCATCTCGAATCTGATCAAGGTGGCATCCGAATTGAATAAATCAGCCGCGGAAATCATGGGCCGATTTGCGCCATCCGCCTGCACGGACATCACCGGATTCGGACTGGCCGGCCATGTTTTTGAAATGGCGGCCGCCGCCCGTGTAAAAATAAACCTTTTTGCGAATACGATCCCTTTAATTGATGACGTTCTTGGATTCGCCAGCATGGGCTTGTTTCCTGCCGGCGCTTACAATAACAGGAAGCACTTTGAACCGGGAGTGACGATTGCTCCAAATATTGATGCCGTAATCGCGGATATCCTGTTTGACCCCCAGACCTCGGGCGGACTTATCATTTCACTGAGTCCATCTGTTGCCGGCGACTGCGTGAATGCCCTTATTGACCAAGGGATTGACGCCCGGATCATTGGAGAGGTGGTTGATGCGGATACCTGCGGGCATGTGACGATTTGTTAGGCTTTTTTTGCGCGACAGTCAAAAATTTTGTTTGACCTGCCGTACTCGCTGTGCTATCAAAATTTTTTTTAAGATATTTATCCGGTTGCCTCTAAAGAGGGCGGTTCCATGAAAAAAGAAACCAGAGAAATGTTCAGGGAACTGGGGTATTACAGCAGTCTTGGGTTTTCCGTCGCTCTTGCAATTTTCATCGGATTATTTTTTGGCCTGTTTCTGGACCGCTGGCTCGGAACGGCGCCTTGGCTGATGTTTTCTGGTTTTGGTTTAGGTATTGCCGCCGCAGCTCGCAACATGCTGCTTGCATTAAAAAAAAGCAGGAATACGAAGTAACGTCACCATGTCAATACAACAACGACTGCTCACATTTATTGTCCGTTCAAACTGGATGGTTCTTATTATCGCCGCAACCGCCGCGCATTTGACCGCGTCGCCGGATGTCACAATGGGGATTGTGGCGGGCGGGTTGATTGTCACCATCAACTTTCATCTATTGTATCGCACACTGAAAAAATCGCTGACACCGCCCTATCTGGCGTCACCGAATGTCGTGCTGGCGAAATATTTTATCCGGTTCATCATCAGCGGGCTGATTCTTTTCTTGCTCATCGCAGGCGGTTATGTCAACCCGTTGGGTCTGTTTATTGGTTTATCCGTGGTTGTGGTCAGCATATTTCTTGCCACGCTGTATGCTCTTAAAATAACTAATTTCAAGGAGGCGGTATAAGGTGGAACATCCTTTTTTATTTTTCACTAAACTGTTTGAAATGATCGGCAAACTGCTTCAGATGCCCGGCCTGGAAAAATGGGCGGCCAGTAACCCGCATGTCATTTATTCCTGGGTCGTGATCGCATTGATTGTCGGACTCGCAGCATTGGCGACCAAGGGTATCCAAATGGTGCCCTCAAAAGCGCAAAATATTTCTGAGCTGATTGTTTCCAGTATGGAAGAGTTTATGGTGGATATCACCGGAGAAGAAGGCCGCTGGCTGTTCCCGCTTGCAGGCACAGTGTTTCTGTATGTATTCATCAGTAATCTGATCGGCTTGGTGCCTGGATTTTTCCCGCCGACCGCCAATTTAAACACCACCGCCTCATGTGCACTGGTGGTTTTTTTCGCCACCCATATCATCGGCATTAAATATCACGGGGCCAAATATATTAAACATTTTATGGGGCCCGTCTGGTGGATGAGCCCATTGATTTTTGTCATTGAAATCATCGGTCATTTGGCAAGAATACTTTCCCTGTCATTCCGTCTTTTTGGAAATATGATGGGGCATGAAATCGTTCTGGCCATTCTTTTCGGCCTGGCGGGCGCTTTCTTCGCCCCGCTGCCCATCATGGCCCTGGGCGTATTCGTTTCCTTTGTGCAGGGATTCGTTTTCTTTCTGCTGACGATCATCTATTTCACCGGCGCCATGGAACACGCCCACTAAGCAGAAGCAAATATTTTCTTCGTAAACAAGCAATAACTGCTATACTTTTTATGGGAAGATGGAAGAAGCAAATTAATTAATTGTTTTTTAAAAGGAGGTAGTAAGTCATGGAAGGAGCTGCATTAAATTTTTTTATCGCATGTGTAACAGCCGCTGGTTTTGGTATCGCGATCGCTGCGTTCGGCTGCGGCCTGGGTCAGGGTATGGGTCTGAAAGCTGCTGTTGAAGGCATTGCCCGAAACCCGGAAGCTTCCGGAAAAGTTACCGTTACTCTGCTGATCGGTCTCGCGATGATCGAATCTCTGTGTATTTATGCACTGGTTGTTTCTCTGATTCTGATCTATGCGCATCCGCAGGCAGCAGCAATCGCCGGGCTGCTTGGCGGCGCTCATTAATTTTTGAGCCGCAGATTTTTAAAAAAAGGGTTGCCCACCGCGGTGCAACCCTTTTTTTATTTGGTAACCATATTATCAGGCAACCGATTCTTACCGGCAGGATATTTATTTCATTTCAAACGGTTCAGAAAAAAACTCCCCTGCGTCATTCTTGCACATGGTTTTGCCGGAGTCAGAGAAACGCGGCTGGGCGCTTATGCGGAAAGATTTGCAGAGGCCTTAACCATGCCCCGGTATTTGACTACCGCCATGCCGGTAAACCTCACTCCGTATTACGTGCCGCCCTCATTTGAAAAAACTGTCATCGATCAGATAGCGTTTCTGAAAGGCAACAACATATAATGAAAAATGTCGCGGACAAAATTTCAGCCTTAAAACGTAATGGCCACAAAGTCCTGGGATGTTTTCCATTATATCCGCCCATGGAGTTATTTTATGCCCTGGACCTGGTGCCAGTGGTGCTGTGGGGCCTCAAAGACGCCATTAAAAGCACCGCGGAAAGCGACCGGCACCTGCAAAATTATACCTGTTCCGTGGCCCGGCATTTGACGGAATTCGTTTTGACCGAAGGAAGCGGCATGCTGGACGGCATTTTTATGTACAACGCCTGCGATACCCTGCGCAACCTCCCGGAAATCATCACCAATGCAACGGAAGAAAGCGGCCGTGTCCTCCCGCTCATCAGCATCCACATTCCCATGGCCTTGCCGGAACAGACAGACGCTTCGGCCTATTTTAAATATGAAATCAACGAGTTGATCACTACTCTGGAGAAGCGGTTCAGCAGGATGTTTTCAAAGGAAAAATTTAAACAAGTGGTAATAAAGACGAACCAACTCCGGAAACTGATGGCGGACGCTGAAAAGCTGGTTGCTTCGGGAACCATCGGTTTTTCGGATTTCTCGCAAGCCATTCATGCCTGCTGGTTTTCAACCCTTGAAGACCAGTCCGGAATCCTTGAAGCACTTATCGCGGGCGGGAAAAAGGGCGAATCCGGGGGACAAGGCGAACGGACCGGGGTCATCCTGAGCGGCATCCTGCCGCCGCCCGCATCGGTGATTGAGGCCATTGAATCGTCCGGACTGACGGTGGTGGGCAATGATATCGCCTCCCTTGGCCGCGCCTACGCCAGCATGCCCCAGGTCAGCGATAACCCGGACAGTTATTTTCTTGATTTTTACTATCAGCATTTCCCCTGCCCCACCCTCCTGTATTCTGGAGACCGCCGGACCACTTCCCTGTTTGGCCTGGTGGATGACTCCGGGGCTGAAGCCGTTATTTTTATCGGTGAAAAATTCTGCGAATACGAATATTTCGAATTTCCTTTTTTAAGCAAGCAGTTAAATGACCGGGGAGTAAAAACCCTGGAAATTGAAATCGACATTGATGACGACGCCCATACATCGGCCCATCGATCACGAATCGAGGCGTTTGCGGAAATGCTGAAATCAACCCCAACCCATTAAAAAAATTCGGGACCTGACGCATGTCCGAAAAAACCAGTTCCGGAAAACACCTCACCAAAATCGTGGGGGAAGCCTATATGGGTCTCCACACCCGTGCGGCCCAGGGCGCATTTGTGGTGTGGATCGCCATCAATGTGCCAGCGGAATTTTTTTATGGTTTTGACAATGTGGTGTACGGGGTGCCGGAAAGTCATGCGGCGTTAAACGCAGCCAAAGGCACGGGGGTGACCCAGTGTGAAAAAGCCGAACGGCTGGGCTATTCCATGGATCTTTGCTCTTATGCGCGGATTGATATTGGCAGCGTATCCGGCGAGGGAAAGGATTCACCCGCCTTCGGCCTGCCGAAGCCTAACCTGATAGTGTCCGACAACAACAACTGGTTCCCTGCTGGTCAAATGGTTTGAAGTCCATCACAGGGAGATGGGGGTGCCGCATTTTGTGATTGATGTGCCGTTCTGCTACGAACCCCAGAAGGAAAAAAACCGGCAGTATATCATCCGTCAGTTTAAAAACCTGATCCGTTTCATCGAAAAACTGTCCGGCCAAAAATTTGATGAAACCAAGGCCATGCAGGCGGTGGCCAACACCAGTGAAGGGATCAATCACTGGAAACGGTTTCTGACGTTTGCCGAACAGCGGCCTTCTGGCATTACGGCCTTTGATTCATTTGTCCAGATGGCCCCGTTTCTGGTGGCCCGTGGCACGCGACAGTTTGTGGAACATTATAAAATGCTGGCCGATGAAACCGGGCAAAGGGTTGCGGAAGGCAGATTCCCGGTTCCGGATGAAAAATACCGGCTATTCTGGGACAACATTGCGCCCTGGCACCAATTGAGGGACATGTCCGGCAGACTGGCGGCCATGGGGGCCAATATCGTGGGCGCCACTTATACCTCGTGCATCGGAACCGTTGAAGGCAGCTTTGAGCTGTACCCATTTGACGGCGGCGACCCTCTGGAATACTGCGCCCGGACCCAGAACTGCTATATGTGCCCCCACGGCATGAAGCTCCGGGGAAAATCCATGGCCGAGGCGGCCCGAAAACTCCACATCGACGGGATCGTGTTTGCCAGCAACCGGAGCTGCAAACCCTATTCCATCACCCAGATGGACCAGAAGAGACTCATGACCGATCAATTCAGCATTCCCGGCGTCATGATTGAGGTGGACCATGCGGACGCGCGAAAATACTCTAGGGAAGCCACCTTCACCCGCCTGGAAGCATTGATTGAGACGATAGAATCAGGTCGCGCCGCTACTGTTAAAAACATTACAATTTCATAATGTATACAAATAAAATCAATTAGTTAAATATATAACCAGTTATTTGAGGACTGAATGAAATGGTATGGCCTACAGCAACCGGGCGGCATCAGGGTGTATTACTCATGACCGCACAAGCCTAAAACAAACGAAATGGCTTAACCGCATTTCAACCAGTAAGTATCCACCGGTAAAACCGGTGGCTTTAAATTGTGAACCGCTCAAAGCGGTATGTCAAAAAAATTTACTGACCACCATTTGGTGGTCGCCTATTTGAATAGCGACAGTTGCTCGACACGCTCATCCTCTTTTTCTTGATCTCGGATATATGCTCGGACAACTTCCTCATCGGTGCCAACAGTTGATACAAAATAGCCTCGTGCCCAAAAGCTCATCCCAGAAAAGTTTTTCTCTGCCCAAGGTAAGTACGTGCTATATGGATCGCACTTTTGCCTTTCATATAACCGATTACCTGAGCTACTGCGTACTTCGGCGGGATTGCTATCAGCATGTGGATGTGGTCTGTCTGGAGATGTCCTTCCAAAACCTTGCTCTCTTTCTGACGGGCAAGATCACGGAAAATCTCACCAAGGTGTTGGCGGAGTTGGCCATAGAGAGCTTTCCTCCGGCACTTCGGTATCCAGACCACATGGTACTTGCATTCCCACTTTGAGTGGCTTAAGCTGTTTATGTTGTTCATGGAAGCCTCCTTCTCGAAAACTTTGAGCAGTTCACGGGATTGGAGGCTTCCACTTTTTTCAGGAACCGTCAAACTTTGATTGTCCCCCGGCAAAGCCGGGGGTTTACCTAAAAGAAATTAAAATATTGCCTCAGCGCCGTGATCAGCTCTTTGACATTTTGATACTCGTGCAAATATATCTCTTCATATTTCACAGATCGCCACAATCGTTCTATACAAATGTTATCCATCGCCCGGCCCTTGCCATCCATGCTGATCTTGATATCATGTTCCAGTAAAACACCCGTGAACTCTTTGCCTGTATACTGGGAACCCTGGTCCGTATTAAATATATCC
>DAIEHU010000007.1 GCA_027353395.1 Desulfobacteraceae bacterium | reverse complement strand
CGATCTCAACCGCAAACTCGCATTATTCCGGCGAAAGAGACGCATTGCTCACGGCTCTCCGGGAAACGGGGTGGAATCAATCCGAGACGGCCCGAAGGCTTTCCGTCAGCCGGGTCACCGTCTGGAAACGGATGCAGAAATATAATGTTCGGCGGCCTCGATAAAATCATACCGGATAAGACAATAAACAGCCGGGGGCTCTAACCGGTGTCATGGAAAAGGCCAGACAATACGCCAGCGGCCTGATGCAGGCAGGTTCACGTAAAAAAATGGACCGAAGACCCGGAGCGGTGTAAAAGGCCGGCATTCCGAAAGAAACGCGCACCTTTCGCGCCAATTCAATCATAGCTACTTGATTTTCTTGACGATCACGGATGAAAAGGGGGTTGGGATCAACTTTTAATTTTTGAATTCCAGGCCATGATTATAAATTAAGGTCTGGCCCATCCAGCCGTTTCAACACGCCCAGGGTTTTGGTCATGGGCAGTTCCGCAAACAGGCCGGAGGACATGGCCTGCTGGTAAACGGAATACGGAGCCTGGCCCCCTTCTTCGGGGTTTTTGAAAATATCATGAATGAGCAGATAGCCGCCCGGCATGATGTGGCCAGCCCAGGACTCATAATCCGTGAATGCGGCTTCAAAGCTGTGGCCGCCGTCGATAAACACCAGGCTCAGCGGCGTGGCCCACCCGTGCGCCGCCACCGCCGACCGGCAGACAATGGGCGCCACCGTGTCTTCAAGCCCGCCGCTGACAAGCGTTCTGCGAAACAAGGGGAATGTGTCCATCCGGCCCTGTTTGACATCAAAAGTGTCCGGATCAAAATACCCTTCGCCGGGCTGCTGTTCCTCGGATCCGGAGTGATGGTCCACGGAAAACAGGATGCCGCCTACGGCCCGGCACCCGGCGCCCAAATACAGGGTTGACTTGCCGCAGTAACTCCCGATCTCCAGGCACGGCCCCATCTTTCCCGCTTCCAGGGCCACAGCATAAAGCCGCAAGCCTTCTTCACGGTCCAGAAACCCCTTGGTGCGTTCGATCAGGTCTATCAGGGCCGAATCCATCGCGTGAGTTGGCTCATTGCATGTCGTCATAATTTTTCACCAGCACCTCTCTTGCCTTTACACCGTCTGACGGGCCCACAACCCCCTCCTGCTCCATGATCTCAATAATGCGGGCAGCCCGGTTGTAGCCGATCCTTAAATGTCGCTGGATCATGGAAATAGACGCCTGGCCGGTCTTGGAAACCAGGGCTACAGCCTCGTCATAACGCTCGTCATAATCTTTTTCTTCCCCGTTTTCCGGCTCTTTTTCCGGGGCTTCGAGGATGTCATGGACATATTCCGGGGCCTTTTGCGCTTTCAAAAATTCAATGATTTTGGCCAGCTCTTCCTCGGAAATATACGCGCCATGAATGCGCTGGAGCTTGGCCGTGCCTGGGGGCAGAAACAGCATATCCCCATTGCCCAGCAGGGTTTCCGCGCCGTTGGTGTCGATAATGGTCCGGGAGTCGGTTTTGGACGACACCTGAAAGGACAGGCGGGTCGGAAAATTGGCCTTGATGATGCCGGTCAGCACATCCACGGAGGGACGCTGGGTGGCCAGAATCAAATGAATACCGGATGCCCGGGCCATTTGCGCCAAACGGGTCAGCCCGACCTCCACATCCCGGGAACCCACCATCATGAGATCCGCCAGCTCATCAATAATAATGACGATATAGGGCAGCTTTTCCCTTGGCGGGGCCTCGTCGTCCGCCGCCTGTTCAGCGTTTTCCTTTTCAATTTTCCGGTTATACTGTTTGATATTACGGACTTTGGTTTCAGACAGCAGGATATAGCGCCGCTCCATTTCCCGAACGGCCCAAAAAAGGGCGTTGGTGGCTTTCTTCATGTCCGTGACCACCGGCGATATCAGGCTGGGGATGCCGTCATAGACCGACAGTTCAATGCGCTTGGGGTCGATCATGATGAGCTTCACTTCATCCGGAGTGGATTTATACAGCAGGCTGCAGATCATGGTATTCAAGGCAACACTTTTGCCGGTGCCCGTGGCCCCGGCAATCAGAAGATGGGGCATGTCCTCCAGATTCGCCACCACCGGATGCCCGACAATGTCCTTGCCCAGCACCAGGGTCAGCCTGGATTTGGATTTCTCGAATACAGGGGATGCGACGATATCCTTGAACACCACGATTTCACGGCACTCGTTGGGCACTTCGATGCCGATAACCCCTTTTCCGGGAATCGGAGCGATAATCCGGATGCTGATGGCGGATAGCGCCAGGGCCAGATCATCCGTCAGGTTCACCACCTTGTTGATTTTGATTCCCGGCGCAGGCTCAAACTCAAAACGGGTGATGACCGGTCCCGGCAATACTGTCACCACTTTTCCCCGGACCCCGAAATCTTCAAGCTTCCGCACCAGGAGTTTTGACAAAAGCAAGAGATTTTCATGGTCCACCGAATCAGCAAGCGGCTCCGCGTCTTTTAAAAAATCCAGGGACGGAAGCCGGAAACCCGCGTCGGCAAACCGCATGGATTCAAACACCATTTGTCTTGACGCCGGAAGGCCTTTTAAAGACCGAGGGGGAACCGCCTCCTGAATAAGGATGTCCTTTTCCGGCCGGGCAGGCTTTTCCTGCACAGGTTCCTTTCTGGGCTCCGGCGCTTTTGGCGTATCCTGCGGTTTAACGGAAGGCGGCATGAAAACCGGCGCCGCTTCGGGTGCTGATTTCAAAGGCGGCGGTTCATTTTTTTTATGTTTGGCGCCTGCCTCTGCTGATTTTTGTTCCGGCCCTGATTTTTTTCTCAATATTTTCCCTAAACGCAAAAAAAATCTTCCAACGCCGAATCCGGCCGCCAGGGTCAGCTTCCCCATATTTTTAAAAGTGGCGATCAGTGAAACGCCGGTCGAGAGGATAAAGCCGATCAGAAAAAACAGAACCAGAATGATAATCCCGCCGGTCCAGTTGGAATATTCCAAAAGCAGGGATTGCAGGGGAAGCCCGATCATTCCGCCGGATGGATATTGGTCTCCAAAAAAATCATAGGCTTCCTGAAAGAAACAAAACAGACCGCTGGTGGCGGCAATCAGGAGAACGCCACCGGACGCGATCAGCAGGAGGGTTTGGGCGGAACGGTTCTTAAAAAACTCAATACAGGCGATCAGAAACAGTATCGGAATCCAGAAAGCGCCGAGCCCGAACAGGCCGATCAGAAATCCCGACACCTGCGCGCCCACATACCCGAAAAGGTTTTCAATTTCCCCGCTGTGACCGATATGGTTAATGGAAGGGTCATCCGGACTGAAGGACAGAAGGCTGACGGAAGAAAAAACAATGATAAAAATGAGTATTAAAATAACGATTTCTCTGCGCATTCGCTCATACCTGAAGAATAAACGGCAAGATCACGGGCCGGCGTTTCATGGTGAACGTAAAGTATTCCTTTAACGCCCGGTGGATTTTTTTCCGCATGGTTTCGATGCGGTGCGCCGGGTCAAGGATACTGACCTCTTCAATAATTTCAAGAATCACGCATTTGGCGTCTTCGATGATATGTCCGGTCTCGGATTCAAACACAAATCCCCGTGAGGTGATTTCAGGGCCATACACGACGAATCCGGTTTCCTCGTCCAGAGCCAGGGTCACCACCACCAGCCCTTCTTCCGAGAGCAGCCGCCTTTCCTTTAACACCGAACGTCCCACATCCCCTATTCCCTTGCCGTCCACAAGAATCCGGCTGGTGGGCACGGAGCCGTTAATGCGGCCGCCATCGGAATCGAATTCAATCACCTGGCCGTTCTCCGCGAGAAGGATATGGTCTTTCGGGATGCCGGCCTCTTCGGCAAGCTGGGCATGATGAAACAGGTGCCGGTATTCCCCGTGAATGGGGATGAAATAATCCGGCATGGTCAGATTGATCATGGTTTTCAGCTCGTCCCGGAACGCATGGCCGGACACATGAATGGCGGAAATTTTCTCATAAATGACATCCGCGCCTTTCCGGAAAAGGTTGTTGATGATCTTGGCGATGGCCTTTTCATTGCCGGGTATGAATTTTGACGACAGAATGACCGTATCGCCCTTGACGACCTGGATATGCTTGTGCATCCCGGTTGACATGCGGGTGAGGGCGGACATTGGCTCGCCCTGGCTGCCGGTAGTCATGATGAGCATTTCATCCGGCGGATAATCATCGATTTCGGAAATATCAACCGTCATGCCATGAGGGATATGGAGCATATTGAGATCAATGGCGGTTTTAACGCTCAGTTCGATGCTTCTGCCGTTAAAAATGATTTTCCGGTTTTTTGATTTGATGATGTCAACAACCTGCTGAATCCGGGCGATATTGGAGGCGAACAGGGCCACAAACACCCGTCCGGCGCTTTTGGTGATGATTCTTTCAAATGTCTGGCCCACCACTTCATCCGAAACGGCGCATCCGTCTTTTTCCACATTGGTGGAGTCGGAAAGCAGCGCCAGCACGCCCTCTTCTCCCAGGGCTTCAAACCGCGCCACATCCGTGTCCATCTCCTTGATATTCGCCGGCGACAGCTTAAAATCCCCGGTATGCACAATCCGCCCGGCAGGAGTGGTGATCGACAGTCCCATGCCGTCCACCACCGAATGATTGACCCTGATAAACTCGATTTCAAAAGGGGGAATGGTGATCGGGGACCGGGGGGAGATTTCACGCAGAAGCGCCGCCGTCAGAAGTCCATGCTCATCCAGCTTGTGCCGGAGAAGCCCCAGCGTAAAACCGGTTCCATAAACAGGAACGTTGACCTCTCTCAGCAGATACGGAAGCGCGCCGATATGGTCCTCATGGGCATGGGTTAAAATAATCGCGGCGATTCTGGCCTTGTTGGCCCGGATATAATCCATGTCCGGAATCACATAATCCACACCGAACATATAGTCCTCGGGAAACATCAGGCCGGCGTCAATGACAATGATGGTGTCATCATATTCGATCAGCATCATATTGAGCCCGATTTCCCCGAGCCCGCCCAGAGGAATGATTTTAAGCATGTTGTTGATATTGCGCCTTATGGGGGTTGCGGGGGGACATCATGTTTTGATTTCCAGGCGTTCAAATATAGCATCCATCACCCGGGTCAGCCAGAGAAACTGATCTTCCGTGGCATAGCAGATGCAGTCGCAGCGTATCCTGTTTTTCGTCCGGACAAGCAACTCTGCTGTCAGTGCGGTCTCGCTTAGCTCAAGGGCGAAAAACAGCGGATGACACGCCGCATGGGACGCCTGGGTCTCGCTATGAAGCGATGGCTCAACCGGTATCCAGTAAATCCCCCCCATCTCCGCCGGACCGAATTGCGCCTCCAGATATGCTTTTATTTTCCCATGATCAGCCGGTCTTAATTCATCAATCACATATTGCTTCATTTTTTCTCATCCATGATTTATTCGGGGCCTTCCGGGCCTCAAACTGAATCAATAATTGCTTCAAATCCGCTCCGCCGCCAAACCCGCCTAATTTATTATCACTTCGAATCACCCGATGACAAGGGATAAGAATGGGGAACGGATTTCTGGCCAGCACTGAACCCACAAACCGGAAGGCTTTGGGACGGTCGATACGCGCCGCGATCCCGCCGTATGTCGACAGGCCGCCGTATGGAATCGCGGCGGTTTGGGCATAAACCGCCTGCTGCAACGGCGTGATCCCTTCCCGGCTCAGAATCTCCCAGGGCGGCTGCGATTTCACGCCATTTAGCGCGTCGTGTATGATCCGGGAAAGCTTATCCGCCGCGGGATGGGCCTCGGATAGAAGTGAAATGCCCATCCTGGCCGGAATCATTTGTTGCCCCGGCAAAAAAATCCGCATCAGCGTCAGGGGCATATCCATATAAATCAGGATAAGCCTGCCGATCGGCGTGTCCACCCAGACTTTTTCAGCTTTTCCCGTCTTCATAAAGCAGGAAAATCCGTCAGATTATCCAGTTCATCAAAAAGAAATCCCCCCCAGGGTGATGCAAATGACAGGCGGTCATGCGCAAGCGCTTCTTTTTCAAGGGGCTTTGAGATCTGAAGATATTCCAGGGCCGATGTATTTTTGATCCGGACCACTCGCAAATCATGGGAGTTAGAGCGCCCGCACGTTTTTGCACAAGCATCCAGGCAAAGGTGGTCTGTGCCAAAATAAACCGGAATCGCGGCTTTTTCCGGTGAAATGGCGGCCAGAGAATTGACATAGGTTTTTTCCCTGTCCATCCGATCCACCAGCCGCCGGGTGGTAAAATCAGCCAGCCCGATGCCATTGGCGTTTCCATCGGACGCGATGGATAAATCCCTGACAAAGATACGTTTCACATGGGGGGCGATCATGCTATCACCCACAAGATCCCGATGCCTGCCGGTGACATTGGAATCCATGCCGATGCCGGATATATCCTTTCCGATCTGGTCCACAATCAGGATGTCAATGGGGTCAAATGGAATGCGGCCCATCATGGCGGCCGCTTTTTTTAAGAGCGCCTTTTCCCTTGAGATGAGGGTCTCCGGAAAAAGCATTTCCACGTGGGCCAATTTCCCGCGGCCGTCTTCCAGCAGGGCGAGCCCGAACAAAACGCTGGTTTTTCTCAGCACAAGGGCCGCGGCCGATTCGATGATGCCAAAAGTATGGTCAACGGCCTGCTGATGAATTTCCGCGGCACCCTGATGCTTGCCAAGACCCACCGTCATCATTTTACAAAGACCGCTTTCAATACCGGCCTTGAATTTGGTATGAGGCTTGACCCGGTTGATCAGGACCATATGATCCGCCGACAGTGCGGCTGTTGACAAATAAACGGGAAAACCCAGGTCATGGATGGCGATGCACCGGACATCCATATCCGCCACGACCGGGACGCCCATGGTGTCTTCCGTGATGCCGTAAGCCGAAAGAACATGCCTCTGGCCCTCAGCCGTGGCGCCGCCATGACTGCCCATGGCCGGAACAATAAAGGGCGCAAACCCCCTTTGTTCTAAAAACCGCAGACACTCCCAGACCACTTCTTTCAGGCCGTCTATCTTGCGGCTGCCGACAGCGACGGCAACGGTTGAACCGGGTCTGGCGTGCGGGAAATCCGGCGCTGCCTGTAAAGATGACTGAACTGACCCGGCGGCATGGATGATATCGGACATAAAAAGCTTTTGCCGGATAAAAGCCATTTCCGGAAAATGATACATCATAGAATTCATGATATTAACGGCAGGGGAATATAAAAAAAGTTACGCTTCCACAACAACGGACCGCGCAAAGGAAAAACAGAGGATAAAGGAAGGCTTTCCCGGTCGGGCTTAAAAGGCGCCGGGAAAGCCGAATGCAACTGGAATATTAGGTCTCATCAACAGTGATGGCGCTTGCCTCGCACACTTCAACGCAGCTTTCGCAGCCAAGGCATTCTTCCGCGTTTACGGGAACGGATTTACCATCCTGCATTTCGAAAACCTCTACCGGGCAAACATCCACACACTCTTCACAACCTTCACATTTGTCAGCATCCACGACAGGATTAAAAGCCATTTTTGTTTTCTCCTTTGTTGTTCATTTTTATATATCACTATAGCCATCGTGTTTATTTCATAGGCCTGCGTATGAAAAAAATCCCTATCGTAATTATAAAATCGAGTCAAGTCTTCATTATGCTTTTTTTCTCTTTTTATATCCCCCGGATAACGGCTGCAGCGTTATGCCGAACCAGACCCTCTTGTGAGCGGCGGCGATATTCAAATCTGTTGAAATCATAAAAATTTGGTGATATTTATCAATTTTTTGAAAATTTCATGAGATTGACGGCATTCCAACGCCATGAATGAGCGGCATGATCCGGGGGAAGCCATCTCCCACGTATCGGAATAACGATCTGTTTTTAAATAGAATCGGAGCTATATTATGGACAAATACCGCGTAAAGGATTTAATGGTGCCGATTTCGGAATACGCCACGGTTTCCGAAGGTTCCACCTTATTGGATGCTGTTCTGGCCCTGGAAAAAGCCCAGGAAATATTCGACCATTCCCAGTATCTCCATCGCGCCATCCTGATACTGGACAGAAACAAGCGGGTGATCGGCAAAGTGAGCCAGCTCGATACCCTGCGCGCCTTGGAACCCAAGAATGAACAACTGGATAAGATTGAGGATATCAGCCGTTACGGGTTCAGCCAGAAGTTTATCATAAACCTGCGGGAACAGAACCGGTTAACGGATGTCTCCATACGGGATATGTGCCTGGCCGCAGCCGGTCTCAAAGTGGAAGCGCTGATGCAGACCCTCACGGAAGGCGAATTCATTGATGAAAACGCATCGCTGAATATCGCCATCCACCAGCTGGTCCGTGGCTCCCATATGTCGCTTCTGGTGACGAGCGAAAAGGAAATCGTCGGGATTATAAGGTCATCCGATGTGTTTTCCGCGATTTTCCATACCATGAAAGCATGTAAATTGGCATAGATAAGGATGGGATTGAATCATGAAAGAAATTGAAAAACTATTTGTCCGGATTGTCCAGAGGGTCAATATTAATCTTCGGGAGCTTGAGTTTAACGTATTGCCCTATGTGAAGGATCTGATCCCCGCCGCACAGATGAATAAATTCTATGCATTTTATGGCATTACGCCCCATCTCCCGTTAAGTCTTCAGTTCAGGAATTCCGGTCTGGCCGGCAGTTATTTTTTAGGCCGCTGCCGGGTGACGGATTCCCTGCTCTATAAAACCGACATCCGGGGCGATGAACTCAAAAAGAAGGGGGATGTTTTCCAGTTCCAGAATTTCAAAATCCCCGTTTCCAGGGACGAGGAAATTGTGATTGAAGACAGCGTGCTCATCAAAACCCTGGTGCATAATTTTTCACATGATCCAGAGACATTGGAAGATTTTTCCATAAAAGATACCGTATCCGCCCATTATGCGAATATTCACGGAGCGCCCACAGAAGGCTGCTTTCTGGGGCCGTTTTCAACGGTTGACCAGACCACCATCCACGACTGCGTGATCGGAACATTCTCTTATATCCAGGCCGGCGAGATCAACCATCTGAATATAGAGCCGGGAACCGTCTGGGTCCGCAAGCCGGGCGTATTTAATTTTCTGTACCGGTATCCACTCGATCAGTTGAGCCCCTATATCTATTTCGCTCCCGGCATTGCGCCCCAGGGAATGTTCATCGACTTTGTGAAAGACCGTCAGGAAGCATTTCAGCGGGTGTTTGAGATGGTGCATATAGACCAGCCGATTCCGGTTCCGGCTAGCGCGACGCTGGACCGTTATGCCGTGGTCAAGTCCAAAACCGAAATCAGCGAGAATGTGCTGGTTTCTCAACGGGCCTACCTGCAGAATGCGACCTTAGGCAAAGGGGCCAATGCCCAGGAAAACTGCTATATCATCAATTCCAGCCTGGAAGGCAACAATGTCACGGCCCACGGCGCTAAAATCATTGAGGCGGACATGGGGCGGAATGTATTTGTGGGATTCAACAGCTTTCTCCTGGGACGCCCGGAAAGCCGCCTGAAAATCGGCAAAGACTGCATCATCATGCCCCATACCATCATTGATGTCCGAAAACCGCTGATGGTTCCCCCCGGTCATATCGTCTGGGGTCTGGTGACCAGCCGGGAAGAACTCGAATGCAACAGCATATCCATTGACGCCATGTCCAAAACCACAAACAGACTGACAAAAGGCAACCTGCTGTTTGAAGGGGACGGCGCCAGATTTGTTTCCGCATTCCAGGATCGCATTCACCATATCCTGGAAGCCAACGGCGCATTTTATAACTGCAAAGATAAAAAAGGCCCCAAAGGACATGCCCAAAAACACCAGAACATGGTTTTTAACACCATTCAGCCCTACCCCAAGGGAAGGCTGGAGGGGCTGTATCCCACGATCATGATTCAACCCTGACGCCGCTATTTAAAAAAACGTAACAGCGCATGCAGATTGGTCATGGGATGGGGCGGACAGCCGGGAATAAACAAGTCCACCGGCAGCAGCGTGTCCAGCCCTTCCGTGATCTCATCGCTTCCCCGGAAAGGACCGCCGCTGAGGGCGCAGCTCCCCACGGCGATCACCACTTTGGGGGCTGGCACCGCTTCATAAGTGGTCAGCAGGGCCTGTTTCATGTTCCGGGAAACAGGCCCTGTCACGACAATGCCGTCGGCGTGACGCGGGGACGCCACAAAATTGATGCCGAACCGGGCCAGATCAAAAAACGGGGTGGCCAGCACGTTCAAATCCACCTCGCAGGCGTTACAGCCTCCGGCAGATACCTGACGAAGCTGGAGGGACCGGCCGAACAGCCCTTTAAAATGCTGACGGCTGTGTTGGGCCAGATCCGGCAGCGCGCCGCTGGTCATGAGATGTTCTTTTTCCGCAACCGACAGTTCAAAATTCCGGGTAAACGAGACAAACGCGCCCTTTGAGACACGCTCACAGGCGCCGCAGAAAACACACCGGCCCAGATCAATTAACCGGCGCACCGGATCAATGGCATCCTGGGGACACATTTCCGCGCATCGGGCCGTCAGTTCGGCGGGCGCATCGGGAACAATCTTCGGCAGCCCCCGGTAACGGGCCGCCAGTTCAACAGGCGCTTTCGGGTATGCCGATGTCCGGCATCCCTGCTCAAATCGGTTTTTGAATACATGCAACATTTTGGGTTCTCGTTAAATACGCATGTTAAAAGTTGAATAAAAAAATAGTCTTGATTTTCTTCAGTTTTGTTGTATTTTTCATGTAAGGCATTTGTCAATACAAAATGTATGATTAGGAGCAAGTTATGGGAAAAACAGCAACCATTCAAACCCGTGTCGATCCTGATGTAAAACGCAACGCACAGATTATATTAAATAAACTAAATATTTCAATGTCAGAGGCTATTTCATTGTACCTTTCACAGATAACACTTCAAAGAGGAATCCCTTTTGAGATTAAGATCCCCAATGAAGTCACAGCTAAAACACTCAGGGATTCTGAAAACGGAAAAAATCTTCATAAAGTTGATTCTGTTGACGAATTGTTCGAAAAGCTTGAAAGTTGAATGCGCATTATACGACTCAATTTAAGAAAGATTATAAAAGACTCCAGAAACAAAACAAAGATCTTTCAAAATTGAGAGCCGTTATCGAAAAACCATCTTCGGGACGGCCTTTGGAGCCAAGCTATCGTGACCATCCATTATCCGGAAACCGGAAAGATCACCGAGATTGTCACATTGAACCAGACTGGCTCATAATCTACCGAATAACTTCCGAAGACTTATACCTTGAAAGAACCGGAACACATTCTGATCTATTCCACAAGTAGTGGTACCAGAAGCGAACGACCGTGCTCAGGCGCGCGGGTCACGAGGCCAGAACTAAAAAAGAAAAGCGGATAATCCCGCGTCGCCTGCAGCAGATTGTTGTGTGGTCTTTTAGTTTTGCCGTCATTCCCCGTTGTCTTTCATAGCTGTAATTTGTCCGTATCAGTGGATGATAATAGGTTTTATTTAATGTCGTTGTTATTATTCATATGCCTTACCATTTTGAGGGTAATCACGTCCCGGATCAGCATAAGAGTACAATAGCCCGAGAGAGCGCTCAAGATAGGATTTGGACGCTGAATTGCAGATAAGATAAGTATAGCACCTGCTCCAAGCCATTGTAGTTGAATCGCTCGTTTGCCTGATTTACTGTTCGCCATAACTTCGCGCACGTCAAGGGCTGACCCGGCGGCCAAAAAGGCGTCTGCATTTTCAGAGAGACCTCGTCGCTGCAAAATACCGCAAGGGACGCCAAAGAGAATGCCAACAAGAATAGTGATGACAGGTTTCGACTCAGATATAAAGAATGAAATCACAATTGCCGTAGCCCAAAGAATAATGAACACAATGTTTGATCGTGTATTCAATGTGAAATGCTTTTTGTCCATCATTGTCATTTATACTTTTCCTCTTGGATGCCGTACTTTAATTGCCACACAACAGTGATTATGTGTATCCGGATAAAATCCGGAATTCCGGTTTTCTGTCGGCATAACACACCATTGAATAAGTTGTGTAATGTTTAATAACGTACTGCAATTGAATTACTTTTGCTTAATAATTCGCTTTATCACGGCATCTTATGCGGATCCGCATAACGTTCTCCACGGGAAGGCCTTTTCGGTTTTCCGGCCCGGACAATGCAATGAAGGTTAACCACACAGATCGCGGAGTCCGGACGGGCTGCAAACACGCTTAAGACATCACTTTCCAGACAGTCCCCTCCGGCCGGTCCTCGATTTCGATATTCATGGCTTTCAACCGGTCCCGGATTTCGTCCGCTTTTTTGAAATCCTTGGATTTGCGGGCATCTTTCCTTTCCTGGATCAATGCTTCGATCAGCCCGGCATCCACTGACTGGCGTTCCAGGACCGCTTCTTTTTTGCGGGCGAAATAATCATTCGGCGGCTGGGACAATATGCCCAGAATATTTCCGATTTTCAGGATGGCAAGGCATTCATTGAAGACGGTCCGGCGATTCTCCGCGTCATCCGGATTCCCCGAATCGGATTTTTCGCATGAATCCAGTAATTTATTAAGATTCCGGACCGCATCGTACAGCACACCGATGCCCTGGGCCGTGTTGAAGTCATCATTCATGGCGCTGGTGAACTGAGACCAGAAATCCTTTGCGGCACCGGAAAGGCTGGCATACTGGTCAGCGCCGGTAACCGGCAATTGGCCCAGAAATTTCTCCACCCGCTCCAAGAGCGTATAAATCTTGTCCAGGCCCCCGGCCACATTCCGGACCGCCTCATCGGAAAAATCCACGGGCGTACGGTAATGATGGGACAGGAGAAACAAGCGCACGGCCTCCGGGTGATAGGTTTTCAGAATATCCTTGATCATCAGGAAATTGCCCAGCGATTTGGACATTTTCTCATGGTTGATATTCACAAACCCGTTGTGCACCCAGTATTTGACAAAGGTTTTGCCTGAAGCCGCCTCGGACTGGGCGATTTCATTCTCATGATGTGGAAAAATCAGATCCTTGCCGCCTCCGTGAATATCAAGACTCTCGCCCAGAATATCCTTGCTCATGGCCGAACATTCGATATGCCAGCCGGGCCGGCCTTTTCCCCAGGGGCTGTCCCATTCCGGCTCACCGGGTTTGGATGCTTTCCACAGCACAAAATCAAAGGGATTTTTTTTCCGCGTATCAATCTCTACCCGGGCCCCGGCTTCCATGTCGTCCAGTTTACGGCCGGAAAGTTTTCCGTACCCGTCAAACAAATCCACGGAAAAAAAGACATCGCCCCCGGCGGCATAGGCGATTCCTTTTTCAACCAGCTTCTCAATCAGCCGGATAATATTTCCGATATGCCCGGTCGCCCGTGGTTCTTCCGTGGGACGCAATACATTCAGCGCGTCCATGTCTACGTAAAACTCCTGAATGTATTTTTCCGCCAAAGCCGCCGGCGGCATGCCGATTTCATTTGCCCGGTTAATAATCTTGTCGTCAATGTCCGTAAAATTACGCACATAAGTGACGTCATACCCGGCAAAGGCCAGGTACCGGTAGATCACGTCAAACACGATAATGGATCGTGCGTGCCCGATATGGCAGGAATCATAGACGGTCGGGCCGCACACGTACATTTTGACCTTTCCGGGATCGATGGTTTCAAACGGCTCCTTGGACCGGCTGAGGGAATTATAAATGGTCAGGGTCATAGATATCGCTTTTATGTCTAAAAATTATTATAAGGATGCGTCAATCAATAAGCACCACACAGAGGGCGGCAATGCCTTCCTTTCTGCCCACAAAACCCAGCCCTTCCAGCGTGGTGGCCTTGACGCTGACCATATCGGTTGAAATCTCCAGGGCGGAAGCGATTTTTTCCCGCATGGCCGCTGAATAAGGCGCGATTTTAGGGGCTTCCGCCAGTAGCGTGGCATCAATATTGATGATCGCTGGGTGTTTTTCCCGAACCATGGCCCATGTCTTTTTCAACAGTTCCATGCTGTCTATATTCTTATACGCCGGGTCCGTATCCGGAAAATGCCTGCCGATATCCCCCAGGCATGCCGCGCCGAGCAAGGCGTCGCAAACGGCATGAACCAGCACATCCGCATCCGAATGCCCCTCCAGCCCTTTGTCGTGAGCAATTTTCACGCCGCCCAGAACCAGGGGCCTGCCACTTACAAACCGGTGGACATCAAAGCCTTGACCTATCCGCATGAGTGGTCCTTGCCATTCATTATTCCAATCCCAAATCATAGCGCTATCTTCGTTGGCTCGTCTTCGGCTTCTCAACGTACTAACTGTACGCCTTCGCCGCCTCAATCCTCGCCGCCTTGATATCATCTTTGATTTGGAATTGGAATTACAATAAAAAAAAACGCGCATCATTGGGCAATGCCGCCGGCACCGCTATCTGTTTCTTTAAATGCGCAATATATTCGATAACGACGGCAATGGCATGCAGACAGATGGCTTCCACCGGCTGGCAGGTACACTCCGCGATCAAATCGCCGTCACTGTATTCCACTCGCGTGGCGAAAAGTTCTTCCGCGTCCACCCAGGCCAAAATGCCGCCGGTGCGGGTCATCGCCAGTTGCCGGATCTTTTTTTTCTGAAAAAACGCCCGGCCTTCGGCAACCGTTTGTTTATCCGTCCAGAACGTCAGATCAATCCAGGTCAATTCTCTGAATGGATCATCCGATGGCGTCATGGGCATCTCAATCGTTAAAACTGATAAAAGAGCCCGAACTTGAACGCCCATCCGCCAAGGTCCGTATTATTGCCTCCAAACCGCGCTATCCATGAATACGTGGTTTCAAGGATCGCACCGGTGTTTTTATATTTTTCATCCGTATTGTATAATTTAACGCCTGCCTTGCCGTGGCATCCGCCCACCCACTCTTCTATTTTCGGGAAAACGGCCGGCCTGGCCGTTTTTTCCCGGCAATACCAGTAATCCGGGCCCGCGCCGATATACCCCACGAGATAGGGCATCAATTCCCGGTAAACATTTACCGATGCGGCCACAGGCGCCAGGGTCAAATCTGTTCCAACGCCGGTTTTCGCTCCCGCTTCAGTCAACAGATGACCCTTTTCTTTCATAAAGCCGGACTCCACATCCATTGACACCCAGCCATTTAACCGCCGTTCATAAAATGCGGAAAGCAGAAGGACATTGTTGCCGTAAAAATCCTCGAATTTTGAATCAGAGGGCAAATACCATCCGGCGAATACGCCTGCGATATTGGCGCCCATATTTTCGGTGGTTCCCGCCGCCGAAGAACCGGCGAAAGACAAGGCCAGCAGGCAGGACAGCATCATGATGGCGAAACGTTTGCGATGAAAAAAAGACAGCCCCATCACCGGAATGAAAAAAGAGAGCAAAAGCCCCCATGAAACCGGGAACCCTGACCCGATGGCCGCCGAACGAATAAAGCACCCGCCATCAAAATTACTCCCCTTGTTGAGGTATCGCTCGGTTTTTTCCACGGTTGCGGAGGCTTCGGCTGTCCGCTCACTTTTGTTGCCGCTGTAGTCATAAGATAAAGCGGAAAAATACAAAGTGGAATTTTCCGCAAGATCCGTAAGGGTATAGGTAAATCCATCGCCCAGATCCACCTGCTGGTCCAGATTGCCGGACGTGGCGCCGTAGAATAAAATATTTCCTTTAAAATCAGCCATCTGTGCGTTGCCATTATCAATGGTGATGGTGATTGAATGGAGATCGGACAGATATCCGGAAATTTTGGCGGGTGCATTCGGCGGCAGCGTATCCGGCAGCGTATCAATTATCAATTCTTTTGACTTGTCGGATTCATTGCCAGCGATATCCGAGGCTGAAATGGCGAAATAATAACGTGTTGAAGCGGCAAGGCTGGAGACGGTGAATGAGGAGGCGTCAGCGTCATGGGCTGTCAGCACGTTGCCGGTAGACCCGGAGGTGATGTCGTAATAGATACTGTAATGATCCAGATCAGATTCCGTGTTCCGGTTCCATTTCAGCGTCACCGAATTTTCAGTGATGCTTGAAATGCTGGTAACACCAAAACCGGTTGGCGTGGCCGGCTTTGTGATATCTACGATTGTAGTGGCGGATTGAACAGTGGAGCGGCTGCTTTCCACGGAATTTCTATTATAGGAAGAAACCGCTACATAATAGGTCGTCCCAGGCGTCAGGCTGGAAATGGTTGTCGTGGTGGTAAGAGACCCAGTCAGCGGAATCTTGTTCGCCAGATCGGTGGATGTGGTGCCCCAGTATACATAATATCCATTTGCTTGACTATCGCCGGTCCATTTAACCGTTATGGTTGTTTCCGTTACGGTGAGTGTTACGTTGGAAGGGACATTGGACGCATTGGTTACCGCACCGCAGAGGCCCGGCAGCAACAATAAAATCAACAAACTGAAAACCCATTGACGCTTCATGTGCATGCTCCAATTACAAGGTTGTATTTTGATAAGCCGGACGCGTTATCCATTGCATCATTGAATCTGCCGCAAAAACATGAAAAAACATGAAAACAAAAAGATGATACCTAAAAATGACGCGGATGAAAATCAAAATCATTGATTCCGGGTTTGAGAAAATTGTCCCCACGGACCGCCACCCGGATCATCCGTCATAATGCCGTTGACATCAAGCGACATGGCGCGCTCTATGGCCGCAACGGTATTGCAGGAATAGGTAAAAACGGTTTTGCCGTCTTCATGGCATTGCGCCACAAATGGATGGTTCAGCCTTGTATGTTCCAGGCCATAGCCATAGAGCATTTCCCTGTTCACGCGAGGGGGCGCGTCTATGGAAAACGGGGCCTCTAAATTGAGAATATACTTTAAATCCGGGCCCATCGCAAAAGCGGCGTAAAGCATTCCCGCATCAAAGGAAAGAATATGAATATCCACTATCCGGTTCTTTGGGATGCAATTTTTTACACAGTCCACAACCAGGCCCGGAAGCTGTTCATACAGAGAGCGGGCCTGTGGATTGGGCGAAGATTTGATCTCAACAAACAGGCGGGTCCGGGTTCCATACGTGCTTAATGTCTGCTCAAGGGTTAAAATTTTTTCGTTTTCATAGTTTTTTGAAAACCACCGGCCAAAATCAAAATGCTGCAATTGGGCCAGCGTGTAATCGGAGATAGCGGTGAAGCTGCCGGTGATTTTATGTAAAAAGGCGTCATGGTAAATCACCGGAATGCCATCTTTGGTGATCTGCACATCAAACTCAATGCCATCCACGCCTCGGTCCATGGCGCGATCAAAAGCAGACCGTGTATTTTCCGGCGCTTCCGTCATGGCCCCGCGATGGGCGATTTTTAATGGGGACACGATATCTCCGTAATGCCGATAAATTCATCTTATTCCAATTCGCGTTCAAGCGGCATCCGCGTTGGCTGCGTCGTCGGCTCCTCAACTTACAGACAGTAAGCCTGCGTCGCCTTCTTCTTGCCGCCTTGATGCCATCTTGGATGCAAAATGGAATTATTTATAATTATCCAAATTATGGATGTATTCATCAAACCCTTGGGTACGCAAAAAGGAAGAAACCAGTTGGTTAACGGTCTCAGCCGTATCCACCCGATATATTCCCTTTCCATCCGTCCCGGCCAGTTTCTTGGCGTTCTGGACAATGGTTTGAAGTGTGGCCACGTCTATTTCGATGGTGGCGTGGATGGCGATTCTATCTTGGGTTTCCGGCACGGTTATATCCCTTTATGCTTAAAAATTCATCCTTTATTCATGCAAAACAATGCCCGACGGCAGGGATTCGCCAAAAACAGCGCTTTCTTCCCGTCTATCCATATGCCGGACATCCGTCAGCCATTGGGTTTCCTTAGCCAACTGGTGCTCCGCCAGCCAGTCAATCGCCTGCTCCATCAGGCCGGAATCCATGTCCCGCATCCGGTCCCCGGTTTTTCTGGCCAGTTGCGCGATGGCCGCACCCACGGGTTTGGGATTGTTCCAGTCAACAGCCATCAACCGGGTCAGCCATTCACCGGCCTCTCCGGGGGGCACTACCCGATCCGCCGGGCCGTAGAGCAGCTCCCGTGCGCCGATTCTTGACAACGCCCAGAACAACTGAGGTTTGCTTTTCGCCGGATGCAATAAGGAAAGCAGGGTTCTTCCGTACTCGATCTTGTCCTTAACCAGAAGCCGTTCCATGTTGGCGACCGCCATCCATATTTCCAGATGTTCCTGGGGCGAAATACGGACTTTTGCATTTTTTTTCGGCATCAGCACCGGCCTCAAATCCTGAATGATCTGGCGCTGTTTGCCGGATGTCAGTCCGCCAGCCACGCGCCGCCATAGAATCCACCATTCGGCGTTGACTTGAAGATTTTTGCTGAAAATCCTGCCTGGCTTGTATATCTTCCACAAAGTTTGGATGCGCTGCCCGTCCAGCCCGTCGCTAAATCCCGGCCGCAGACAGAAACCGGCGAGATTCAGCCACCTTATTTCATGATCTGCCGAACATTTCCGCATATCAATACCCGCAAGCAGGGCGTCGGCCATGGGCCGGACCAGGCCCAATGGCCATTTCTCCCTGGGCCTGTGAACGGTTTTGGAAATGGTTTTAATCAGTTTCGGCAAGACCGCCGTATCGGCATTGCCTGGAAATGCCGTTCGGATATCGGCAACAGCCGCTTCAACAATCGCCGTATCAAAAACTTCCGCATCCGGCACGCCGGAAGCGCCGGCGGTATCCCGGAGCTGGAATCGCAGCCGCCAGCGATGATCGCTCAAAAGTGACCGGCACCACAGCGACAACACGCCTACCTCGCTGTATTCCGCTTCCACCTGAACCGGAATTTCCTTTTTCAATCCTTTCTGGCCGAACTGAATAACGGTCTGAAGCCGCGGCATCGGCGTCAGCGTTTCATCAACAGGCGTCACATCCCCGCACCGGTCGCCGGACCGGTAAGTAGAGCTGTACAAGTCAAAGCTGACCGGCTGGTTGGCCAGAACCAGAAACTTTTTATCCGGCAGGAGGATGCGCGTGCCTTCATCCAGCCCCCGTTCCACCATGCAAATGGCAGATCGGATCGGGGTTGATGCAGGACTGCCGGTTACTTGCTCATTTTCAAGAGCGCTTTTCCGATCAAATCCCAAATAATATGACCGGGCGCTGCCGCTGCCCACCCGGACCCCTTTGCCGAGTTTTACCAGTCCGTAATATGCGGCTCCCAGGGCGACAGCCAGATCCGGAACCGGATTTTCCAGAATTTCCGGTTGTTTTTCATCTTTCCGGGCAAACCAGTAATGGACGGCCCGCCGGATCTGCTGCTGGATGATGGCGGATTTTAATGACCCCCCGTTAAACAGAATCAAGTCCGGAAACGGCGGTTTGTCCAGGTATTTTTTAACGCCGTCCGCGTGTTTTTCCAGAAACAGGCCGATATGGCGGGTGATGGCCGGTTCCGTCTCATAAGGCAGACCGAATTCCGATATGGCCTTCCGGACTTTCGGTTTTTCCGGCTCCTGTTTTTCCACAACCGGAAAGAACCCGTTAAGGACAATGGCCTCCAGTTCGGAACGTTCAAGTCTTGCGTTCAGCGTGCCTCCGATAAGGCTGCCGCCTTCACCCATCAAGGTAATGGTTTCCGCATTTTTTTCATCATTCAAAATACGCTCCTTGGCCTGGCGGCACAAATGGCAGAGCGTTTTCCAGCGGTCAGCGCTTAACGGTTTCATGCTTTTAAATTTTTGTTCAACCGCCCGGGCCAGGGCCAGATCAATATTGTCGCCCCCCAAAATCAGATGGTCTCCCACGGCGATACGTTCAAAACGCGGGGTGCCTTCGGTTTCCCTCAGCGTGATAAGCGTAAAGTCGCTGGTGCCGCCGCCCACGTCACAGACCAGCACCAGCTCCCCAGGCCGGATAAACTTCAGCCAGTCATTTTCATGGCTGGTCAACCAACTGTAAAAGGCCGCCAGCGGTTCCTCAAGCAAGGTCACATTCCGCAGGCCCGCCATTGTGGCGGCTTCCACGGTCAAATCCCGCGCCACCTCATCAAAAGAAGCTGGAACCGTGACAATGACAAGCTGATTTTCAAGATACAGATCATCCTCATCTCCCTTGCTGCTGTTCCAGGACCGGCGGATATGGTCCAGATAAGCGGCGGTGGCCTGTATTGGCGATATCTTTAAAACATCTTCTCCGGAACCCCAGGGCAGAATTTTCGCCCGGCGATCGGCATTTGAATGACAGAGCCAGCTTTTGGCGGATGAAACCAGACGGGAAGGGATTTTGGCCCCATGATCTCTGGCGAACTGCCCCACAAAATGAGCTTCATCGGCCTGCCACGGCAATTGGGTCAATTCTTTTGAAATATCATATTTCCCGGGTATATAACAGAAGGACGGAAGCACCGGCTGGGCGGAAACTTCACCGGCGCCAGTAAGCTGAGGAATTTTGAACAGCCGGATGCCCTTGTTTCCGGATAAATCACCGGCGAGATCGACATAGGCCACCGCGGAATTGGTGGTCCCCAGGTCAATCCCGATAATATAATGAAAATGGCTAACGTCCAATGGCGTCCTGCTCCCGGATATTAAATTCAAGTTTCCATTTGCGCCCGTCCTCGACGGATACGCACCATAATTCCAGGGTGCCGATTTCGGTAGCCTTAATTTCGATGGTCACCCGGACCACCTTGCCGTAATCACCGTCAAGCGTCGTTTCAATGGCGGCGATTTCTTCAATCTCTTCCCGCCAGTCTTCCACGATTTCCCCGGCCGCATCCTGCCGCCTGACGGAAGCGCCAAGAAAATCAAACCGCACCGGCTCCCCGACCACCAGAGAGAATTCCTTTCCGGTAAGGTTGATATCCATTCCTTCCTCCATTCCGAACGGGGCCACGCAAAGGGCCTTTACCGGCGCTGGAATTCCCGGAACCGCGGGCATGGAGGCGGCAATGCCGATGTAATAGGATTTGGCAAGCCCGCCACGAATGCGAACCCCCCTTCCTTTACGCGCCAGACCGTAATAGGCGGCCCCGCGGGCCACAGACAGGTCAAAATCATCGGACTCAATTTCCCGGACAGGATTTCCGTTCGCGGCCCCGCCCCAAGTTCCAAGAATCGAAAGAATTTTCTGGCGGACCGGCCCGGATTTCATCACCCCGCCATTAAACAGCACGGCAGTGGGCAACAAAACAGGCTCCGCCGCATCTTTTTTTTGTTGCGCAAGAAATTTCGCCAAATGTCTGGAAATGCCAGGATCGGATTCATAGGGGAGCCCTGCTTCCTGAAGCCCCACCTTTGGCGCTTTCACGGGCATGGCGGCAGCTTCACATGCAGGGAAAAAACCTTCTAGAATGGTCTGTTCAATCTCTTCCCGATTCAGGGAGGCGGTTATTGTTCCGCCAATAAGCCGGGATCCCCGGCCCAGCAAGGTGATGGGGTATTCCTGGAGATTGGGATCGGACAGCAGGCTTTCTTTGGCGTTGCGGCAACTGTGAACCAGCCCCTGCATCTGCCAGGCGTCCAGACGGGTGCCGGCAGCCGACAATTTTTTCGCCACAACATAGGCCAGCGTGAGGTCCATATTGTCCCCGCCCACCAGCAGATGATCGCCCACAGCGATTCTTTCCAGCACCAGATCCCCATCCTGCTCGCTCACCCGGATGAGGCTGAAATCCGTGGTGCCGCCGCCCACATCGCACACCAGCGCCAGGTCGCCTTTTTTGACGCTTTTCCGCCACTGATCATTTGACGATGCGATCCAGGAATAAAAAGCCGCCTGCGGCTCTTCCAACAATGTAACATGCTTGAGTCCCGCCTGCTGGGCGGCTTTGATGGTGAGTTCGCGCGCCACTGCATCAAAAGAGGCGGGAACCGTGAGCAGAATTTCCTGATGGTCGATGCTCAGGCGCTCATCGCCGGAACTCATCCGATGATTCCAGGCATCCCGGATATGCTGTAAAATCAATGCGGAAGCCGTCACCGGAGACAATTTTGGAATATCCTCCGGACCGTCCCAGGGCAGCACCGGTTGATTGCGGTCAATATTTCCATTGCTCAACCATGATTTGCTGGATGAAATCAATCGTTGCGGCACCTCCGCCCCGCGCTGCCGGGCATATTCACCAACAATGCATTTGTTCTCCTTATCCCATGGCAGCGCTATCCGGCCGTCTGAAATCTCGTGCGCGGCAGGCTGAAAAATAAATGACGGTAGAATACGGCGATTTTCCACCACCCCGTTAGCGACGATCTGGGGAATATCAAAAATGCGGATTTCCGGCGGCCGCTCATCTGAAGCGGCTATTTCTGTATACGCGACGATGCTGTTGGTGGTTCCCAAATCAATGCCGATAATAAATTCTGGATGATACACCCGGTGACTCCTGTAAAATATGACTTCTGGGAATGTTAAATCCTCATAGAACCGGACTCGGTGGCAGTCCCGGCAAAACCGGCGCCGGCATCCGGCCCGATTTTGCCTTTTTTTATCTAAACAACCTCAACTTCCGCCGGTGCAATAATATGGGAATCCTTGGCGGCGGACAAGGCCGGTAATTCCAGCCGGGATGCACGCCATCCCTTATGCCGCAAAACCCCGTGAAACGGAGGCTCTCCGGAAACATTGCCCGTCAGCTTGATTGCGTTGGGATCAAAATCAACCGGCACAACAATCTCATCCCCTTCATTCTGGTCCATCACGGCCTTCGGATTTACATATTTTTTCAATGACGCTTTGCAATTGTCCTGAATACTACGGACTGCTGCGCCGATCTGGGCATCATCATATGCGCCCAGATCTTCGGCAAAAAAATCCATCAACCGCCCTTCTCGTTGCAATACAGTTAATAAATGGAGATAAAAACGCTTGTTTTCTTCGATCATTTCCTTTTTGTCGATCATCGGCGCAGCAGGAGCATTCACAGCAGATGAGGCTTTTTTGTCTTTTTTACCAGATATGACGAATGGCTGATCGCGGAAATCGGATTTGCCCAGCGCCCTGGCGATAGAATTTCGAAGAGTTACCCAGAGGAACACCCAGGACAGGATAAACAACGCGGAAACGATGGGGATATAGAAATTTTTAATCATGACCGCTACCGGCATCGCCCGGTCCAGACTTGCCTTAAACGCCTCAGATTGAATGGAGACCTCTTCCAGCAAACGAACCGGTAAAGCGGAAGTTATGAACTGCCAGACCCAGAAGCCGGCAAGGTTGAATACCAGGGCAAGAACCAGCATGATCAAAAAGGTCCACCACAGA
>DAIEHU010000079.1 GCA_027353395.1 Desulfobacteraceae bacterium | reverse complement strand
CGGCTCGGCGCGCGGAGCGGGCAACGAAGCAAACTATGTAGTGCAGAAATTCGCCCGCGCGGTGATCGGCACCAATAACATCGATCACTGCGCACGTACCTGACATGCCCCCACGGTCGCTGGTCTGGCGGCCTCGTTTGGTTCAGGTGCGATGACCAATTCGTTTTCTGAATATGGTAAAGCCAAATTGTTCATGATTATCGGCTCCAACATGACGGAAGCCCATCCGGTGGCGTCAACGTTTTTAAAAAATGCGGTAGCCAAGGGGGCCAAGCTGATTCTTGTGGATCCGCGGGCGCACAAGCTTGCGGATTTCGCGGATATCCACGCCCAGATCGCCGTGGGCAGCGATATCGCATTTTTAAACAGCGTGATGTATGTGCTGATCGAGGAAAACCTCTATGACCGGAAATTTGTCGAATCCCGCACCGTGGATTTTGACAAGCTTAAAGAAAAAGTGATGGAATATCCGCCGGAGCGGTCGGCGGCCATATGCAATGTCCCGGCGGAATTGATACGCGAGGTTGCCCGCATGGCGGCTTCCATCAAGCCGATGATGCTTTGCTATACCCTCGGCATCACGGAGCATACCTGCGGCCGCAACAATGTGGTTTCCACCGCCAACCTCCAGATGCTTCTGGGCAACATGGGAGTCGCCTGCGGCGGGGTGAATCCCATGCGCGGCCAGAACAATGTCCAGGGCGCCTGCGATATGGGAGCCCTCCCCAATGTGTATTGCGGATATCAGCCGGTCACGGTCCCTGAGGCCCGGGCCAAGTTTGAAAAGGCCTGGGGGGTTGCAAAACTCCCGGACAAGCCGGGGCTCATGATCCCCCAGATGATGGACGGACTGGTAACCAAAAAGGTCCGGGGATTTTATATTTTCGGGGAAAATCTGGCCAATACCGAACCGGACATCCGCAAGGTGGAGCATGAACTCGGTTCCGCCGAATTCCTGGTATGCCAGGATATTTTTCCCACGGAAACCACCCGGTTCGCCCATGTCATTCTTCCAGCCGCCGCCTGGAGCGAAAACGACGGCACTTTCGCCAGCAGCGAACGCCGGGTCAGCCGGGTGCGCAAAGCCAGCGAGCCGCCGGGTGTTGCAAAACCCAATTGGTGGATTTTCAAGGAAATCGCCAAACGGATGGGACACGACTGGGCCTCAGACAGCGCCAGGGAGCTTTGGGATAACGAAATATCGGTTCTGGCCCCCAGTCTGGCCGGCATCAAATACGCCCGCATTGAGCAAAACGGCCTGCAATGGCCCTGTCCCACGGAAGAACATCCCGGCACTCCCATTCTGCACATGGAAGGCCGTTTCACCCGCGGGCCCGGCCAGTTCATCCCCGTGGACTGGACCCCTCCCGCCGAGGTGCCTGACGCGGAGTATCCGATGGTGCTGTCCACGGGCCGCAGGCTCTACCATTACCATACCCGGACCCAGACCGGACGGTGCGAGGGCATGAACAAACTGCTGGGCGAGGAGACCGCGGATATTTCCCAGGCGGATGCAATGGAAATGGGCATCCGCGATGCCGAGATGATACGGGTAAAGTCCCGGCGGGGGCAGGTGGCGGTGAAAGCCCGCGTCACGCCCGAGGTGCCCAAGGGCATGGTGTGGATGGCGTTTCATTTCAGGGAAAACAACGCCAACTGGCTCACCAATCCGGTTTTTGATCCCATCACCCTGACGGCGGAATACAAGGCCTGCGCGGTGGCAATAGAAAAAATGTAATGCTTGCAAAATTGAAGTAAAAACTAACCCTTTAACCCTTTAACCAAAGGGGGAGATATCATGCTAAATGGAATGGGTACAATCCAGGAAAAATTAAACCCGGCTGCGGACGCTCCGGCATTGACGGATCTGGACCGTATTTTCGCGGCCCAGCAAACGGCGTTTTTAAATAACCCGGTGACTTCAGCCGCCGAGCGGGTTACGCATCTGAACCAGTTGAAATCCGCCCTGATTTCATATCAGGACCGGATCATCCAGGCGGTTAATGAGGATTTCAGCGGACGGGCCGCGGATGAAACCCTTCTGGCGGAATTTTTTCCTTCCGTGGAGGGGATTCATTTTACCGCAAAGCACGTCAAGCGCTGGATGAAGCCGGAACGGCGATGGGTCAATCTGGCATTTATGCCCGGTAAGGCCCGGGTTATTTATCAGCCGCTGGGGGTGGTGGGTATTATCGTCCCCTGGAATTATCCGGTTTATCTGTCCATCGGCCCGCTCACCTGCGCGTTGGGGGCGGGAAACCGGGTGATGATCAAAATGAGCAAATCCACGCCGGAAACCGCAAAAGTATTTCAACAGATGATAGCCGGAACCTTCAGCGAAGATCATGTGGCGGTGGTTGCCGGAAGCGAAGGAATGGGGTCCGAGTTCGCATCAAAACCCTGGAATCATCTCTGTTTTACCGGTTCCACGAGAACGGGACGTCAGGTGATGCGGGCCGCGGCGGACAACCTGACGCCGGTTACCCTGGAGCTGGGCGGGAAATCGCCCGCCATTATTGGGCCGGGCACGCCGGTGAATGAAGCGGCCGAACGCATCGCCTTCGGGAAGCTTTTAAATTCCGGTCAGACCTGTATTGCTCCGGATTATGTGCTTTGTCCCCGGTCAAAAATTCAGGCTTTCGTATCCGCAATCAAATCCTGCGTGATGAAAATGTATCCGTCATTAAAGGCCAATCCCCAGTTCACCAGCATCGTCAATGCCCACCAGCATGAACGGATTTATTCTCTTCTTGAAGATGCGCGGCGGCAGGGCGCCCAGGTCTTTGAAATCAATCCGGCGAATGAGGATTTTTCAGATACCCGTAAAATGCCGCTGTATGTGTTGTGCGGCGTCACGGCGGACATGCGCGTCATGCAGGAAGAGATTTTCGGCCTGCTGCTGCCCGTGGTGCCCTATGATACCCTCAAGGATGCGGTGGAATTCGTCAACCGGCGTCCCCGGCCTCTGGCCCTGTATTATTTTGGTTACGACCAGTCCCAGATTGATTATGTCCTCAATCATACCTGCTCCGGCGGGGCGGCGGTCAACGATGTTCTGATACACTGCCCCCAGGATGATCTCCCGTTCGGCGGAGTGGGTGAGTCCGGTATGGGAAGGTATCACGGACAGGCAGGATTCATCAATTTTTCAAATGAAAAGGGGGTGCTTTACAAGCCCCGGTTCAACGTCACCAAACTGATTTATCCGCCCTATGGAAAAATTCATCGGCTTGTCTATAAACTGTTTATCCGGTGATATTTGAAATTTCCGGCAAAAGGAATTTGATATGAAAAAACGGTATCGTCTTTCCATCGTATTGTTTTCGGTTTGTCTGGTCACGTTGACAGCGTCGTTTGCAAGCGCTTCGGATGCCATTGCGGTTTCAGCAGCCATCAGTCTGAAGAATGCCTTTGAGGAAATCGGAAAGATATACGAGTCCATGCATCATTCAAAAGTCATTTTTAATTTCGGCGCTTCCGGAAACCTGCTGAAGCAGATCGCCGGTGGCGCGCCGGTGGATGTTTTCGCGTCAGCCGCACAGAAAGACATGGATGAAGCTGAAAGGCAGGGGCTTGTTCTCCCTGAAACACGCACGGATTTTGCCGGAAACAAGGTGGTTCTGATCGTTCCCGCCGAGGCGGAAACTTCGCTCAAGTCCTTTGAGGGGCTCTCCTCGGCGGAAATAAAAAGAATCGCTGCGGGAAACCCCAAAACGGTTCCGGCCGGGAGATATGCCGATGACGTCTTTCGTTATTATAACATATGGGATTTAATAAAACAAAAGCTGATTTTGACTGAAAATGTCCGTCAGGCCCTTGATTATGTTGTCCGGGGAGAAGTGGATGCGGGCGTCGTCTATGCGACGGACGCTGCAATGGAGACAAGGGCCGTCCGGATCATTGCATCCGCTCCGGAATCAAGTCACAAACCGGTGGTTTATCCCGTTGCCGTCGTGAAGGGCGCAAGCGACAAATCCGCGGCAATGGCGTTCATTGCGCTGTTACAATCGGCGCAAGGCAAAAAAATTCTTCAAAAATACGGATTCCAAGCAATTCCGTAATGACATTTATGGATGAAGAAATGTTTTTTTCCATCCGGCTTTCCCTGCAAGTGGCTTCCGTGGCCACCGCCCTGGTCATCCTGACGGCAATCCCAACCGCTTACGTGCTGGCGCGAAAAAGGTTCAGAGGCCGGGAAATTCTTGATGTTGTTTTGACGCTGCCCCTTGTCCTGCCGCCAACGGTCACCGGATATTATCTGATCATTGTTTTTGGCAGAAAAGGCCTCATCGGCGGCCCTGTTTATGAATGGACCGGCTGGAACATCATGTTTACCTGGCAAGCGGCGGTTCTCGCCTCTTTTGTGGTGGCGTTCCCCCTCATGCTCAAAACCGCAAGGGCGGCGATGGAATCGGTGGATGAAAATTTTATCAACGTTTCATACACCCTTGGCCATTCTGAATGGGAAACCGCGCTGCGGGTGGTTCTTCCCCTTTCAAAACGCGGCATTATCGCCGGTGTGGTGCTGGCATTCGCCCGGGCCATGGGAGAATTCGGCGCGACCATGATGATCGCGGGCAATCTTCCCGGAAGAACCGATACGATGCCCATCGCCATCTACAGTCTTGCCGGAAGCGGGGAATGGTCGAAGGCCAATGTGATGGTTATTCTATTGACGGTCATATCCGGTTTTTTCTTGTATATCGTCAACCGCCACGCAAGAAGAATCATTTAATGGGGCTTCAGGTAAAACTTGAAAAAGCCGTCAAGGGATTCAGCCTGGATATCAATTGGGAGATCGGCAATGAACTGGCGGTGCTTTTCGGATATTCAGGGGCTGGCAAGACCATGACGCTCCAGATGTTATCCGGATTTGTTAAACCCGATAATGGATTCATCCGGCTTTCCGGAACCGTACTCCATGACAGCGCCGGTAAAATTAATATCCAGCCCCAGGATCGCCCTTTTGGTTATGTTTTTCAGGATCTCGCGCTTTTCCCGCACATGACGGTCATGAAAAACATCCTTTACGGTGCGACGGGGGCATCAAAAAAGGACGGGATGGCCCTTGCGAATTGTTTCATTCGTGAATTTAAGCTCGGCGGGCTTGAGAGAAGATATCCGCATGAGATATCCGGCGGCCAGAAGCAACGGGTCGCTCTTGCCAGGGCGTTGATAAGGCAGCCCGAAGCGCTTTTGCTGGATGAACCGTTTTCGGCGCTGGACCGGCCGCTCCGCCTGGAGATGCGGCATTTTTTGAAGGATCTCATGGATCGATTTCATATTCCGGTTGTTCTGGTGACCCATGACTTTGAGGAAGCGCGTGCCGTGGCGGATAAAATAATCATTTATGAAAATGGAACCATATCTCAAACCGGGTCTCCGGAAGAATTTCCAAAAAGACCGGTAAATTAAAAAGGAGAATGATCAATGACTCGCGGCATTAAACAGTATCGGATGTATATTGACGGCGAATTTGTGGATGCGGTCAGCGGAGAGACAATGTCATCCGTCTGTCCGGCGGACGGCGAGATCATCGCCACGTTTCCCAAAGGCGGGCAGGCCGATGTGGACAAGGCGGTCCGGGCGGCGAAGGAGGCTTTTGAAAACACCAACTGGGGAAATACTCATGCCAGCGATAACCGGGGGGATCTGCTGCGAAAAATCGCCTTCGGCATTCGGGAGCAAATCGATGAACTGGCGGAACTGGAGGTATTGGATTCGGGAAAAACCATTACGGATGTTTCCCTGGTGGATGTTCATTATGCGGCGGATTGTTTTGAATATTACGCGAATCTGGCGAACCAGATCTACGGCGAGGTGATTCCCGTGCCCGGCGATGTGCTGGATATCGCCGTTCGCGAACCGTTGGGCGTTTGCGCTGCCATCGTCGCATGGAATTATCCCATCATGTTCGCGGCCTGGAAGATCGCGCCATGTCTGGCCGCCGGGAATACCATTGTCTATAAACCCTCTTCCGAGACCTCCCTTTCCGCTCTGGCCCTTGCGAAAATCATTGATGAAGCAGGCGCTCCCAAGGGGGTCGTCAATATTGTCACCGGGCCCGGCGGCGTCATCGGCAAAGCGCTTTGCGAACATCCCGATATCGAAAAGGTGTCTTTCACCGGGTCCACCGAGGTCGGCAGGCAGGTGATGCAGATGGCCGCATCCACCATGAAAAAACTGACCATGGAACTCGGAGGCAAGTCCCCCAATATTATCTTTGATGATTTTACCAATCAGGAAGCAGCGGTGGGGGCCGCGCTTTTGGGCTTGTATTTCAACGCGGGCCAGACCTGCGTGGCCGGTAGCCGGCTGTATGTTCATGAAAATATTTATGATAACTTTAAGAAAGAGCTGGTGCGCCGGGTGGGACTGATACCCGTGGGGCACGGCATGGACTGGGACAGCCGCATGGGCGCCATCATCAACGAATCCCAGATGCGTTCCATCCTTGACCTGATTGAAACGGGAAAAAAGGAGGGGGCCAAGCTCCTCATCGGCGGCAACCGCCTGATGGAAGGCGGTCACGCAAAAGGATTTTTTATCGAGCCGACGGTGTTTGAATGCGATCATGATGATTATACAATCGTCAAAAAGGAAATTTTCGGCCCGGTGCTCTGCCTGATGAAATTTAAAGATGAGCAGGAAGTTATAAAGCGCGCCAATAACACCATTTACGGTCTGGCTTCGGCTGTCTGGACCAATGACATCAAACGCGCCTTCCGGGTGTCAAAAGCCTTAAAAGCCGGTCAGGTCTGGATTAACCAATATCTTGTGCTCAGCAATTTCGCGCCGCACGGCGGCTACAAACAAAGCGGTTTCGGCAAGGATCTGAGCAAGTATGCGATGGATAACTATACCCAGATAAAGAATATTTATATTGAGCTTTGCAGTGACGATTCCTATATTTCGACCTTTGAATGAGGTTGATTGAATGACGGAGGCGCATGTGGAGAACAAAAAGAAATTTCAGGTCAGGTCCAAGGTCTGGGTCCAGGATGCGGAGGGGAATGTGGTGTTCGGGCTGGGACGGCTCCGGATTCTGGAAGCCATAGAGCGGCACGGTTCCCTCCGCGCCGCCGCCCTTGAACTGAACATGGGGTACCGTGCCATCTGGGCACGGATCCGCGCCACTGAAGAACGCTTAGGAATATCCATTCTTGAAAAGAAACAGGGAGGGCGAAGCGGCGGCGGTTCATGCCTGACGCCGATAGGTGAGAAACTGGTCCGGGATTTCCGGACCTTGCAGCGCGTGATCGAACGGGAATCGGACCATGCGTTTGCAGACACCCTGGGGCAGGATCTGGACGCGGTTTTCCAGAAACAGGGTGAGGGACCGTAAAAAATTTGTCAACCGGTCGCGTGCGGTTAAGACAGATGGGCGCTTTCCGTTTTTTTAAAACAACCGCGCCAGGATAAATATCCCGAGCATGGTGAACCCGATGGCCGCTTTCGCGGCCGCGCCGATCGCCATCCCCAGCCACGTGCCGATTCCGGCGAGCCCTGCGGCCTGAAGATCATTCCGGACCGTCAATTCCCCGATGACCGCGCCCGCAAAGGGGCCGATGATGATCCCCGGAATACCGAAGAATATGCCCACCAGCGCCCCGACAGCGGCCCCGAACGCGGCCCGGCGGCTTGCCCCGAACCGTTTGGCCCCCACGGCACCGGCCAGAAAGTCAATGGCATAGGTCAGAACCGTCAAAACAGCAAGAATCGACAGGATTACCGGGCCCACATGGACAAAATGCTCCGCCCATGCCGCCATAAAAAAACCGGCCATGAGCAAAACAGCGCCGGGCAGCACCGGCAGAACGAGCCCGGCAAAACCCGCGATGATCAGCATCACGGCCAGCGCCCAAAGGATCATACTGGTTTCATTCATTTATAAAATCATCCGTTATTATTTGGTTTTTCTTGATTCATGCCGCCACCTGCCAATCGTAATTCGCAATTTTTTGACCACCGCCTGGTAAACCATCAATCCCGCTCCGTCCGCCGCCACATCCAATAGCGAAAACTCCCGGCAGGGAATGAAATACTGAATGCATTCAATCAACATACCATAGCCCAGAAGGAGGAGCGCTTTCACCTTCCAGAATTTTTTTCCGGGAAACGATCCGTCCGTGAGCCCGGCCAGCACAAAAAAAGCCAGCACATGGTTGATTTTATCGCTGACACTTGAAATTATTGGAAATTCACGCGATGTGGTTGCGAGAAACGTTATTGCTGCCAGGGCAACCACAAGGCACATCCTGAAAAAAGCAAGGCGGAGCGGGGATTGGTTCAGCCGTTGATTCGGCATTTTTCAATTTTCAATCGGCGCCAGTTGCCAGATGTTTTTCAGTCCCTCCGCATGGTTTACCAGTAATCCCATATATACCGTTTCCAGTTCGATCATTTCCGTGTCCCGGTTGCGGAGCCATTCGGACAGCCAGCCGAAGCGGATGGCGGCCATGAATGCCGGGAGCGCCGGCCAGCTCAAATCCGACAGGATGCCGGAGATCTTTAATCGCCGGATGAACGCCGTCACCAGCGGGCCGGTCAGGGCGTCCGGAGTTTCCATGCCCATGCACCCGATGAGGGTGGCCGCGTCATAAATCTCCGGTTTTATGCCGCAAAATTCCCAGTCAATGACCGCCTGAATGCCATTGTCCGACCAGATCATGTTGAGGGGATGAAAATCCCCGTGACAGAAGGCGGTGGGGAGTGCATCATGCACGGGGGCCAGATAGTTTTCAACATAGCGGACGACCGGGGTGACAATTTCAAACAACCTGGGCTCCCTGGCTTGTATCCGGCCGGTGAGGGTGTCGATATACTCCAGTATGGAAAAGGGCGGCGTGAGAAGGGGTTCCGGCATGTTCCGGGAGGTTTGCCGCAAGGAGATCAGAAAATCCGCCATCGCTTTCCCCCGCCACCCGTCAAAGGCATATCCGGGCCTGTCCAGGCGCACGCCCGGAATATAGGGAGACATTTGCCAGAAGCAGCCATCGTTTTGGATGATGTGCTTGCCGCCAGCCGCCCGGATATACGGATTTGCACCGCAAAGCCCCTGACCGGTCAGAAAGTCGAGCCGGCCGGTAATGGTCTGTTTATTATCCACCATCCGTCCGTGGATATTTTCCATCACATACTGATCATGGTCCGCGCATTCCACCACGCACCGGAATTCGCACCGTTGGGGGCTCCCGCTGATTTCAATGTCCCTGCGGATGGATGAAACGGTCAGGTTCCAGGCCCTGGCCGCGTTGATTATCTGTTTGTCGTTATATCCGGGCATTGATTCATCTTTTCCAAAGAAAGATCATCCGCTGCCTGGGAAAGGACGAATTCCCAGAAATCGCCCCCTGTCCGGTAACCGTTCAGGATCAACCGCTTCCTCGGTTGTCAGGATGAACTTGTTTACCCTCGATAACCGGTTTATAATT
>DAIEHU010000078.1 GCA_027353395.1 Desulfobacteraceae bacterium | reverse complement strand
ATACTGGCTGCCTGGCCGATGCACACGGTGGTGATGTCCGGCTTGATGTATTGCATGGTGTCATATATCGCCATCCCAGCCGTCACGGAGCCGCCTGGCGAGTTGAGATACAGGTTGATATCCTTGTCCGGGTCTTCCGATTCAAGAAAAAGCATTTGCGCTATCATGAGGTTCGCCACGTCATCATTGATGGCGGTGCCAAGAAAGATAATCCGATCCTTCAGCAGCCGGGAATAAATATCATACGCCCGTTCCCCCTTGCTGGTTTGTTCGATGACCATTGGAATTAATGGCAAAATACGCCTCCTTTTATTTATCGCCGCTGGTGTGTTTGTTTATTGAAGATGATCCGCCGCGCCTCTAATATCCTTGAATAATTAAGGCGTCACGGTTTCCGGTTCAACATCTTCGATTTCTGCTTTTTCTAAAATAAGATCAAACACCTTTTTTTCAAGCAGGGCATGTTTGAAGCCATCCAGTTTTTCCGGGTTGGTTTTGTAGTAGTTTTTGATGAAATCAACCGGCTGTCCGACGGCTTTAGCGAATGCTTCATATTCCTGGTTCAGTTGTTCTTCGTTCAGTTCCATTTTTTCCTGTTCAATGATTTTGCTTAGGAAAAGATGGCGGCGAACCTGTTTTTCCGCCACATCCCGATATTCTTCTTCAAGTTTTTCACGGGAAAGGCCGAGCTGGTCCAATGTCATGTTGGACTGGGAAAATCGCATTTCCGTGTCGTCGATAATGCCGTCCAGCTCCATTTTTACAAGGGTTTCCGGAAGTTCAAAGGATTCGGTCAGCAGTTTTTCAAATATCTGTTCCTGGAGTTCCTGATGGGATCGCTTGTCGTATCCCTCCTGAAGATTTTTACGGATGGCGTTTTTGAGGTCTTCAAGGGTTTCAAATGGGCCCAGTTTTTTGGCGAATGCGGCATCGGCATCCGGAAGCACTTCCTTGCGGATTTCCTTGAGCGTGACCGTAAAAGAAACTTCTATCCCGGCCAGATCTTTGTTGTGATAGTCTTCGGGAAAGGTGATGGAAAACGTTTTCTGCTGTCCGGGCATCATGCCTGTCACCTCTTGGTCAAAGTCCCGGGTGATCATTCCCCGGCCGATTTTAAGGGTATAATTTTCCGTTCTCTGGGTCTGGGCGAAAGGAAGGCCGTCTTTGAATCCTTCATAGTCTATTATTGTATAATCACCATCAGCGGCGGCACGGACATCGTCAATGGGTTTAAATTCAGCCAGTTGTTTCTGAAGCAGCTCGATCTGCTTATCGACCTCGGTTTCTGATAGTTTATAGCGCGTCTTTTTTAATTTCACACCATTAAAATCAATGGGAGACAGTTCCGGTTTCACTTCCAGCGTGACGTCATAGATATAAGACGCTTCCGGGGCAAGTTCCGGCGGGTTAATATCCGGCATCCCGATGAATGCAAGGCTGTGCTGCTTGACGGCTTCCAAAAAAGAATTCTGGATCAATGTATTGGCGACATCGGCATGCACATCTTTGTTAAACATCCGCTCCAGAACGGATCGGGGGGTTTTGCCTGGCCGGAATCCCTTCACCTTTGCATTTTTTTTGAGTTCAAGATAGGCGTCATCAATCGCTTTGGCCACCTCCGCCTGCGGGATTTCAATCTGTATTTTCTTTTTAACCGAATTAATGTCCGTTATTGTTGCTTCCATAAATATGATTCCTCTCAAAAATGAATTCCCGGCCGGTATGGTTTCTGGCAGGGCGATTTCTAAATATTTTTGACCGGCCCCCTTTTTTATTAAGGGACGTTATGCCGGATTTCCTTGGCGAATGGTGCGCGAGGGGGGACTTGAACCCCCACGTCCGAAGACACTGGATCCTAAGTCCAGCGCGTCTGCCAATTTCGCCACTCTCGCCGGTATCTTCTTCTTTATTTTCTTGGGTGTTTTTGGGTGAAAATGTTGAGGCGGGAGGTTGGAATCTTTTTTAAAATTGCAAACAACCCATTGAGATTATAAATAAAAATTTTATTCCCACTTCAATTTCGGTTAAAATAGTATCTATTTATAGGGGTGTCAAGGAAAATCGATGCGGGCGGTTGGCATGGTTGCAATGGTCAGGGGAAGGAATATTTTGAAAAAAATGATGGTTTTCCTTGAATGTTTAAAAAAGGGATGATAGAAACATGCCCCATGCCGGGGCGTGGCGCAGTCTGGCAGCGCGCCTGCTTTGGGAGCAGGAAGCCGCAGGTTCAAATCCTGCCGCCCCGACCATTTTTATTCTATCGCATCGCCCTTTTCTCCGATTTTGGCTCGGCATTCGGCCAGATGCTGGCGCGCCAGCAGATATAGCGGGCGAGTGGAGTCCGGCATGAGCATCAGCGCTTCCCGGTAGCGGGAAATCGCTTCCCTGATATCCCCTTTTTCCGCCAGCAAATCGCCCAGTTTAAATCGCAGATCCGGATTTTGGGGATATTCATTGCAGATATTTTTCAGGCAGGTTTCCATCGCGCCGCATTTTTGCAGGAATGCCGACAGTTTTTGAAGCGCATCCCGCGCCTTGTCATTGCCGGAATTGATGGTTACGGCCTGCCGGTAATTGCCGAGCGACGCATTTAACTCGCCGCTCATGACCTGTTCGTACGCCAGCTTGCTGTATGCCACGGATGGCCGGTAGTTTAGCTCGATCGCTTTTTTAAAGGCCGCCGCAGCTTCCATATGATAGCCCATTTTACTTAGAGAAATACCGATATTGTAGTGGGTTATTGGATGATCCTCCAGCGCAAGCGATTTCTGATAATACGCAATAGCCTGATTCTGATCGCCTTTCTGCTGGAAGGTATATGCCAGATTCTGAAGGGGCCGCGGGTTATTCGGCGATTTTTGCGCGCAATCCTCCCAGAATCCGATATCGCTGGCCCATACCCGGTTCCGCTGATATGTCCATACCCCCAAAATCGACGCGGTCGCCAGCAGCGCGGTCAACGTCATCCATTTTCGCCGGATATGATAACAAAAGAAATATACGGCGAAAAAACAAACCATCATGGACGGCAGATACAACCGGTGTTCATAGATGATTTCAATGCCGATCACCGAAGATTCGATCATCAGGTTCCCCAGAAACCAGATGAGGCAAAAGGAAAATATCCGGTGTTTTTTAGCGGAAGCCACGGCGGTGAAAATCAGCATCAAAGTCTGCCGCCGCCATCAGCGTGGTTGGCGGCGCCATAAGGGACCGGGATATGGGATAGTCGTAATCCACCATGAGCCTGCCCGGATGGGGGAAAAAAATAAGTCTGAAATAATATATGACGACACGGAATTCCGTCATGATCCGTTCGGGCATCGTGAAACTCCATTGGTCGTAGCCCGCCATTATCTGGTCAAGGGGATGACCGCCCAAAAAAATATGGGATAGAATGATTGCTGCCAAAATTGTTACGACGCCGCCGGTGAAAAGGTATTTGGGGCGGGGCAGGCGCAAGTCCTGAAAAAAAAACCAATCATACAAAAGTATAAACAGCGGCAGCATGGCCGCGTTTTCCTTGCTGGCGATGGCGCAAAAGCCCGAGAAAAGGGAGCCTGTGAAAAATCCGGCCGCGGTTTTCAGCCGATTCCCGACCAGATGGCCCCGTCCTTTTATATACAGCAGCATGGAGAGGACATAAAACATCGCGGCCAGACTGGTCATGCGTTGAACAATATAGGTGACCGCATTGGTTTGCAACGGATGCAGCAGCCAGATCAGCGCGGAAAAAAAAGCGATCCATTCCAGGGGAACAGGCGTGAGTCTGGCTGGTTTCTTGCATTGAATCTGATTTGAAATTTTCAGGGTGGCGGTTAAAAAATAAAACAGAAATACGCCGGTGAGCAGATGGATGGCGATGTTCACCAGATGATATCCGAATGTGTCTGTTCCGCCAAAATGATAGTTGAGAATCAGCGTGACAAGGGAAACGGGCCGCTGTCTGCCGTCGGATGTCGCAACCGATTTAATCAGGCTGTCAAAATTCAGTTCCCTGACGTGGAGATTCGGATTGTTTTTTACAATGACATTCAAATCATCGAAAACAAACGGCGAATGAAGCGTACCCGCGTAGGGAAGAATCCCCGCGATGGTCAGAAGGATAACAAAAGCGCTGTTTTTCAGGAAATTCAGTTTGTCAGACGGCATGGGCGAAAGATTTCCGGGGCTATCTCTTTGTTAAGTCAAAAACATATAATTTGACATTTGATCAGACACTATATAAAACGCAACCAAAAAAACAGCGGAATGCTGCTGGATATTCATTTATTTTTTCACCATTCAAAAAATCGCGAGAAAAATATGTCCCCGGAGATGGTCCTGGTCGTCGGCCTTATATCCATCTATATGCTGCTTGGCCCTGTGGTGCTGCTGGGGCTGTATATCCTGTTTGACCGGATTGAAAAACAGAAGACGCTGATGACCCCCAAAACGGAAACCAAGGATCCTGCGTTATGGACATCCGATGATGTCCGGTACTATCTGGACCATCGGCATTAACGGGACTTTATTTTTCAGGGACTGACATCACTACAAGCCCCAGGGCTATTGGAAATTCAAACGTATGCGCGCGTTTTTGAAAAAGTGGAAAAAATATTTTGTCTTTGCCGGGCTGCTGAGCTGTTTTATCAACATTCTGCAGTTGACCTTCACCTTTTATATGTATTCCATTTATGGGAATATTGTCACCAGTTACAGCTACGTGTCATTGTATTCCATTACCATTCTGGCATTATTCGCCCTGGCGATGATGGGATTATTCACTTATCTGCGATCCCTGCTCCTTGGTTTGGCTGGCGTTGATCTGAATCAAACGCTGGGTGAGACGGTTTTCAAAAACATGATACGTATAAATGCGTTTCCGAAAAAAGGGTATTCTCAGTGGCTGATGGATTTAAATACAGTCATGGGATTTTTCACCAGCCAGGGATTATATACGATTTTTGATTTGCCCTGGGCGCCTTTTTACCTGCTGTTTATGTATGTTATCAGCCCCGCTCTTTTTTTGGTGGCTTTCATCGGGACCGCTGTTGTCTTTATTCTTAGCGTACTGCAGAATTTTTTAACCAGAGACCGTCTTGTGAAAGCGAATGCTTTGTATGCGCGGAACAGCGGTGAAGTGAATACGCTCTTGCGAAATGCGGAAGTTATCCACAGCATGGGCATGGCGGAGGGCCTGTGCCGGCGGTTTGACGACCGGAATGCCGAAATAATCGGCAATCAGACCATCGCCAGCCGGTATGCGGGGGTTCTGCAAAGCATTACACGGCCCACTCAGGTGTTCATGCAGGTGCTGATTTACGGCGTCGGGGCCTATCTCGCCGTGAAGAGGGAGCTGAACGTGGGCTTGATGATCGCCGCCTCCATTATCATGGGACAGGCGACCGGGCCTTTGATGCGCATCATGTCAACCTGGAGTTCTATCTTAAAGGTCCGGACCTCCTATTACCGGCTGCATCAGTTTATGGAAATTTTTGAAATGCAGCCGGATAAAATGCGGCTCCCGAGGCCTGTGGGAAAATTGACGGTGGACCATTTGTTTTTTAAAATGGATCAAGCCCTGCTACTGAATAATATTTCGTTTTCATTGGCGCCTGGAGAGATTTTGGGGGTGATCGGGCCGAGCGGAGCCGGAAAGACGACACTGTGCAAGGTGCTGGTCGGTATCTGGCCGGAATTTAAAGGTAAAGTCCGGCTCGATGATGTGGATATGTTCTACTGGGATCAGGAAGAATTGGGCAAACACATGGGCTATCTGGCCCAGGAAGTGGAGTTGTTTCAAACCACCGTGTCTCGGAATATCGCCCGCATGGGGGAGCCTGATCCGGCCAAGGTCCGCAAGGCGGCGGAAATGGCCGGCGTCGCCGAACTGGTTGAAAGCCTGCCCCAGGGCTATGATACCCTGTTGTTTACGGAAGACGGGGTCTCTCTTTCAGGGGGGCAGAAGCAGCGCATGGGGCTGGCCAGAGCCTTGTATAATGATCCAGCAATGATTGTGCTGGATGAGCCCAATTCCAATCTGGATCAGGAAGGGGAGCGGGCGTTGATGAAATTTTTGTTTAAGATGAAACAGACGCGATCCGCGACCTGCATACTGGTGACCCATAAACCGGAGATTCTGGAGGCCGTGGATAAAATTCTCATCATGAAAAACGGACAGATGGTTCAATTTGGCGATAAGGCGGAAATAACGAGCAAGCTCAGCGCGCAGGCCCGGAATCAGCAGCGGGCGGTGTAACGAGGATATGGAGTTCGCGGGGAAATAATATGCAAAGGAAAATAGTTTGGTATTTGGGGTTGTTGTCAGTGACGGTGTTGTTGAATGGCCTCGTTTTTTCGGCAGGTTTTTGCCAGAAGACGGCTTCTGCCGCGGAAAGCGCCATCAGCCATCAGCCGCCGGATGATGCGTCCGGGCCGCCGTTAATTCTTACGCTGCCGGAGTGCGTGGCCCGTGGGTTAAAGGAAAATCCGAAAATCAAGGCTGCGGAAAGCGGTGTGCAATTGGCTGTTTCGGATGTCGGCGCGCAGCGGGGGAATTTTTTCCCTACCCTGACGGCGAGCACGTTTAAAGATGAACTCCAAAGCCTTCGGGCCAAGGGCCTGACGCAAGTGGATTATCTGGATCAGGATATCTGGTCTGTGGATCTCCGCGTGTCTCAGACCTTGTTTCAGGGATTGATGATTTTCAATACCTATCAAAAAGCGATTATCGCGGCGGATCTTGCCCGCGCGCAGAAAAATCAGACGGAGATGGATCTGATTTTAGACATTCAGACGAATTTTTTAAAACTCCTGAAGGCATCCGAAGATGTCCGCAGTCTCCAGTCTGCTGTTGAACGCCTTGAAATAAATGAAAAATCTGTGAAAGCGTATTATGAAAACCAGATGACGCCGTATTTGTCGGTTCTCCAGTCCAAAGTGGATCTGGCCGATGCCCAGGAGCAGCTCAGCCAGGCAAAAAATTTAGTGGAAACCCAAAAGGTGACGATGAATCTGCTGCTGGGGATTCCCGTTGAAACGCCGGTGGTATATGAAGGAGAGCCATCCCTGGAAGCGTCCGATGTTGATATTGACCTCGCGCGGTGCCTTGACTGCGCCTATCAGAATCGCCCGGAAGTGGAAGTCGCTCAAAAAAGCATTGAAATGGCGGAAAAGGAGCTGGCGATTCAGCGGGGCCGGTTCAGTCCCAAGGTCTCCGCCAACTATGATTATATTATCCGCAACACGGATTACAAGCATCCGGGATATGACGGCACGGGCCAGCCCTATAACCGGGATGAGGAAAATACCTATTGGATGGTTGCGCTTCAACTGCAATGGGATTTCAATCTCGGCGGTCAGCAGTTTTATCAGCAGGCCCGGGCGAAACATGACATGGAGCGGCTGATTCACCATCGGCAGGAAGTTAAAGATCAAATTTCGGCTCAGATCAGAACAAGTTTTTTGAAACTTCAAGAGGCGAAAAGCCGAATAGCGACTTCACGAACGGCGCTTGATGCGGCCGAAGAAAGTTACGCCCGGTCCAAAAAATGGTCCCAGGTGCAGATGGGCACGATTATCGATCTCCTGGACATTCAGGCCAAACTGACCCGTGCGGAAGCCAATCGGAACATCGCCATGTCGGACTACCGGTTGAGTCTGGCGAATCTTTATTATGCCATGGGCCGGCGCAATGACGGGTTGACGGAACCGCCCACGGGTCTTGTAAAACCGGCGGCGCCCAGCGGCGATTCAAACTAATTCGGGAGCAATGATGCGAACCTTTCTTAAAAAATGGACGAAATATTTTTTCTTTGCGGGCTTTTTCAGTCTGTTTATCAATATTCTGGCCCTGACGTTTCCCATCTATATGCTGGCGGTATATGACCGGGTTCTGACCAGTTTCAGCCTGCCGACACTGTCAACCATCACCATCGGCGCCGTTCTTGCGCTTCTGGTGATGGGGTGCCTGGATTTTTTGCGCTCCAGGCTTCTGGTTCAGGCAGGGGTGGCGATGGACCACGCCCTCAGCCGTCCGGTGCTGACGGAAATGCTCGAGGGCGCCAGCCGGATTAAAAAGGTCAGCTATGCGGAAGGGCTTAAGGACGTCAACACGCTGCGCAACTATTTTTCCGGCAACGCTGTTTTCGCTTTTTTTGACGCGCCCTGGACGCCGATCTATTTACTGGTGATTTATCTGATGCATCCCATGATGGGCTTTTTCTCGCTTGGAGCCGCGATTTTATTATTCATTCTGGGCCTGATGCAGGATATGCTGACCCGGAAACGGTCGGATCAGGCCGCCGCTGTCGCTGCCCAGGAACAGCACTTCATCAATACCTGCCTTCGCAATGCCGAGGTGATTTATGCCATGGGCATGCTGGACGGGGTGAAGGAGCGCTGGAAAAAAACCAATGGCGCGGTCATGAGCCTTCAGACGGAAACCAACCGTCTGGCCGGGGTCATGAATGCGGTTTCCAAAACTTTTAGGGCCGCCACCCAGGTGTTGATTTATGGTCTGGGGGCGTATCTCGTGCTTAAGAATGAATCCACCCCGGGGATTATTATCGCCGCCTCCATCATTATGCGGCAGGCGTTGAATCCGGTGGAACAGGCCATGGGCACCTGGCGGATGACGGTTGACGCCAGGGGCGCTTACCGGAGGGTGGACGATCTGTTGAAATCCGCCAAAACCGCCGAAAAAATGGCGCTTCCCGAACCGGAAGGACAGATCGCCGCAGAGGGGGTTTCTCTGGGTATTGGCGAGCGGATGATTCTGACCAACATTACGTTTGCGCTGCCGGCGGGCGAGCAACTGGGACTGATCGGAGCGAGCGGATCCGGCAAAACAACCTTGTGCCGTCTGCTGTTGGGTATCTGGCCCCCCATGGCCGGGACGATCCGGCTGGACGGGGCGGATATTGCCAAGTGGGATAAAGATTTGCTGGGGCCATATATCGGTTATTTGCCTCAGGATATCGAGTTTTTTTCAGGAACCGTCTCCGATAATATCGCCCGGATGGGCATTGTTGACCCGGAAAAGGTGATTGAGGCGGCCCAGCAGGCGGGCGTTCACGAAATGATTTTAAAATTTCCGCAAGGCTATGACACCCATATCGGCAACGGCGGCGTCCGTCTGTCCGGCGGGCAGCGCCAGCGCGTCGCCCTGGCAAGGGCTTTTTATGGAAATCCCAGGCTGATTGTGCTGGATGAGCCCAATTCCAACCTGGATGAAGCCGGGGAAAGGGCGCTGCAGGCCGCGTTGGCCAAATTAAAGCAGAAAAAAACAACCGTAATCATGGTGACCCACAAACCCAGCTTGCTGGTAAGCGTTGATAAAGTGCTAATGCTGCACGATGGGCAGGTGGTCATGTTCGGGCCTAGAGAGGAAGTGTTCAAGCGTTTGATGACCGGGGCGCAGGCCGCGGCGGCCGCCCAGAGAACCCCTCAAAACGTCGCCCTGGTGCAATAACAAGGAGAAAATCAGCAAATGTTAAATCCAAACAGTGACGATAAGCATCTGAAAACCAACCCCAGGCGTCTGATCCTTGGCGGACTTCTGGTCATTTTTCTTTTTT
>DAIEHU010000077.1 GCA_027353395.1 Desulfobacteraceae bacterium | reverse complement strand
GCAAGGGCTGGTTTAATAATTCGTGACGGGTAAAATTATTTTTCACCGTTATGTACTCTGCCCGGGGGAGATAAATGAGGCGCCCATCTGCATGTTCGTTTGTTCCGTCCGCATAAACCGTCAATTTCAAAAGGAAACCATCAGGATGGTCCGGGACGGGAAAGGGCTGAAACAGCGCGAAATGGCCGCCGTTCTGGTCCTGCAAGCTGAAGCAGACACTGAAGACTGTTGCGATTCTGCGTTTGGTGTGGATTAGTTTGGCGTAAAACGGATAAGGTGACCGGATAAGCAAAAAATGATCCGGCGGTATCATCACCTGCCGCCGGCGGTCGCAAGGGTAATTCCATGTGATGACGCGGCTTTCTTCGGAGTGGGGATTCAGGGATCGGCAGAATGCTTCCGGATCATGAGCCAGGGATATGACGGCTTGATCCAAGTCCATGCCTTCCAGTTTGATGGTTCCCCTAAAACACCGGTAGATATCCAGGACGAGAGCCCGGAGGCGCTGGTGGATGATGCGTTCCGGCAGCGGCGGGGCGGGGACGTTGGGTGATATATCGCCTTGCCCGCCAAATAATTTGGTGTCTTCCGGATCGAAGGACAGGCAGCGTACAGCGCCGGGCGGCAGATGACATACGCATCGTTTCCCATCTTCTGTTATGGAAACGGGCTGGCCGGTCAGCAAATCCATGCCGGACAGGGACAAAATCCCGGCGGCATGAGGACTCCAGGCCGCATCCGCGGCTGCGTTCATGTCCAGGTTGATGAGCGCCAGAAGGCGCTTGCCGGAAGGCGGGTGATGCCGCAAAATAACCAGATAATTGCCTTCCCCCTGCTGGATCATCCGGATGCGGGCCTGGTCGAAAAACGCCGGATGCCGGGTGAGCAGGCGGTTGATGCGCCGGATCCAGCCCACCTGGTTGATTTTGGCCTGCCAGTTCAGGGAACATGCGTCATGGACCACGATTTTCTCTGTTGCGAACCACTCCACCCCGTTGGCAAACCCGAATCCGCCGCACTGGGAAACAAGGGCGCAAAGGGCCGTACGCATGGCGGCATAATCATTTGATGTGGCGGCCAGGCGATTGTTGTCATGGGTTTCGGCAAAATGAATCATCAAGCCGTCCTGGGCGGATATGCGGTCCGCCAGAGGCAGGTACGCCTCAATCTGTGCCCGGTCATAATTCTGAAATAATTCCGAATACGCCCAGTTGAAATTGGATTCATTTAGGATCTGCCGGGTCACGGAAATTTTTCCGCCCAACCCTTCCAGAAAAAAAATGGTGTCCGGATACTGTTCTCTGACCGAGGCCACAATAAAGTTCCAGGCCTGCACCGGAATCATATAGCCCGCATCGCACCGGAATCCGTCCACCCCCCGATGGCACCAAGTCAGAAAGACATCGGCCATGTATTTCCACAATTCCCTGTTGGCGTAATCCAGCCGGGCCAAATCCGCCCAGACGACCCCCCAGGCGCCGGGCGCTTCAATTTTACCCTCTTTGTCCCGGACTAGCCATTCGGGATGGGTTTCATGCAGTTCAGCCGCCCATCCGGTGTGATTGGGGGCCAGATCAATGATGATTCTGGCGTTCCGGCGATGGACCGCGTCCACCAGCTCGATAAATTGTTCAAGCGGCGTCGCTTTCGGGTCAAACACTGCGAGCGCCGGGTCGATACCCGTAAAATCCAGAGCGGCGTAAGGACTCCCGAATCTGCCCATACGGCCATAGGTGGTGGGGGTTGGATTGATGGGCAGCAGGTGCAGGATGCGGCACCCGAGGGTATGGATGATAAAATCCAGCTCGTTAATCAGATCCCGGAAAGTGCCCGAAGGCGGGATGACAGTATATCCGTCCTGATCCAGAGCCGCTATTCCGGCGGTTCTTTGGCGAGTATTGTGGACGGCCCCGGATTTGTTGGGACCGAACTGACGGACAAATGCATTATAGATGATATTGCCGCAGCATGCGTCCGCTGGCTCGACATTGATGTGGGCATTGTCACCCGCAGGCCACAGGGGAACGGTACCATTGGCTTCAAACAAAAGGCATTTGGCTTCAAAATGGCCGGCTTCCGTTAAGGCGATGGTGGCTTCAAACCGTTTGGGATTCACCTGGGTCATGGGAATATCATACCATGCCCGTTCCAGGATGGGATCATCTAAAGAAACCGCTTTGATGGTTTCAGACCGGGTTGTAATGATATTGCCGAGAGTGGTTCTCAGCCAGGCGTCGCCGGAAACGGCCGTGGACAAATCAAGGGAAAAGGTGAGGGTGTCTCCGCGGAACCGGACGCAACTGCTTCCGGAAGCGGGCGTTTGTGTCAGACGTATACCTGTCATCGGCATTTATAAAAAAAGAAAAAAATCATTTGTTTTGCCGGATCCGTTCAATGCGTTCTTCTTTGGTTTTGCATTCAACGCACTGGGTCGTCACGGGCCTCGCCTCCAGGCGTTTTGTCGGGATATCCTCGCCGCAGATTTCACAGGTGCCGTACGTCCCTTCTGCTATCAGCACAAGTGCCTGTTTTATTTTTGAAATAAGCCTGCTTTCCCTTTCTCTGATCCGGAGGAGCATGTTTTTTTCCATATCCGACGACGCGATGTCAAGAGGGTCCTGAAGTCCGTTGTTCTGGGTCATTTCCCGTATATCGGTATATTTGGTGCGATTCTCCAGCTCGCTTAGTTGTGCATTCAAGAGATTGCGAAAATATTCAAGATCTTTTGTTTCCATTGGCGCCTCTGCAAAAAACCGTTTCATTTAAACATTAAAGCTGGTTACATTAAAGCAATATTTATCAGATATCAAGCGATATTCATTTTTCGCGGGCTGTTTTTCATTTTTCATGATTATTGTTTTTTTCATTGGAATTTAGAGATAAGCATTGCAATTGAAGGCCATGTTGATTTATTCAAATGAGCGGGAATGATGGCTTTGTGAGAAGAATTTTAAAATTAAAAAGGAGAGAAATGATGACCAAAGCAGAACTGATCGATTACATGGCGCAAGAGGCTAAAATCTCGAAAGAAAAGGCGGGGATCGCATTAAACGCTTTAATTGATGGAATTTTGGAAGCATTAAAGACCGATGATGGAAAAGTCCAGTTGACCGGTTTCGGAACGTTCTTAACGGTTCACAGGGAGGAACGCAAAGGGCGGAATCCGGGGACCGGCGCGGAAATAACCATTCCCGCCCAGAATGTCGTTAAATTCAAACCCGGAAAAACATTGAAAGATGCGCTGGAAGATTAATATTAGGAGGAAACGCCATGTTAGAGAATCAAAAGCGATTGTTTTTATCCCATAGAGACGGCAATCACGCCGGAATGGGCTTTATTTCTTTCTGCCGCATGATGGGTTTGTTGGCCATGCTGATGGTTGCCGCGGGTTGCGCCAATATGGGAAGGGAATTCACGGATTCCAGGGTGCCGGAAATCCGAATCGGGCAGACCACGCAGGAAGATCTCCGGGGTATGTTTGGAGAACCTTGGCGGGTGGGGATCGAGGATGGAAAGACCACATGGACCTACGGAAAATATCAATACCGGTTGTTTGGAGAATCCAGAACCAAGGATCTGGTGATCCACTTTAATAATGACAATATCGTTTCATCCTATGTGTTCAACACCACGGAACATCCGAATTAAATTTTTCCGGAGGAATCGATGATCCACATCGGCGCCCTGGCCTTGATCAAGGAATTTCTTGACTGGCGGACGCTTATCGATGTTTCGCTGATTACAGCGGGTTTGTTTGTTCTCTATCGGACCCTGAAACGGCTCGGCACATGGAAAATCATGGCAGGCATGCTGGTGGCCATGTCGATTTTCCTGCTGGCCAACGTGTTGAACCTGAATGGCATCAAATGGATTTACAGCAACCTTAGCCATGTGGTGCTGACCGCGCTGATTGTTATTTTTCAGCCGGAGTTGCGGAAGATTTTTGAGCGGGCAGTATCCATCCGGCGTTCTGAAGTCCGTGACCCCGGTAATATCCTGTCCCAAACCATTGTCGACGGGCTGTTCGATCTGGCCAAGGAATTTCGCGGCGCGATTGTGGTATTGCCCGGCAAGGAACAGGTTCAGGAATTTATGTCCGGCGGATACATATTGAAAGCGCGGCCCAGTTATCCGCTGTTTATGAGTATCTTTGACCCCAACTCCCCCGGCCATGACGGCGCGCTGGTTATTTCCAAAGGCATGTTTTCCCAGTTCGGCGTGCGGCTTCCTCTTTCTCATACCTCAAAACTTGCTGCGGACTATGGCACCCGTCACCATGCGGCGATGGGACTGGCGGAAACCACTGACGCGATGGTCTGTGTCGTGTCCGAAGAACGGGGCCAAATTTCCGTGTTCCAGAAAGGGGAAATTTGGAAGCCGGGCAGCCGTGAGGAATTGCAGGCCGCCATTTTATCCCACTGGAAAGAGGCCTCTTCGTATTTATTCGAATTCAAGGACGGCCATTCCCGGTTGTCGGTTTTCCGTCAGCTTGCGATAAGTTTCGCTCTGGCGTTTATTTTCTGGTCAACCATTATTGTGGCTCAGGGGGAATGGGTGGAGCGGCCTGTTACGGTGCCGGTGGAATATTCCGCGTCCGGGCCGGACCTGGCGTTTGTGGGAGAAAGGGCGAAAGAAGTTCAGTTGGTTCTTGGGGGCACCAAATCCCATATGGACGCCATTGATTCGGCAAATCTGAGCCTCAAAATCGACCTGTCGAAGTTTAAGCCCGGAACCCAGTCTTATTATATTACCAGCGAGAATGTGGACCTCCCGAAAGGGGTGAAGCTGCTGGAAGCGGTTCCGTCAAAACTCGAGTTGGCACTTGCGGCCATCACGGAACAATGGGCGGATGTGAAGCCGCAATTGGTCGGCAGCCTGCCTTCCGGCTTCAAGGCCCGGGCGGTGGATGTGATTCCGCCAAAGGTGCGGGTGCTGGCGCCCTTACCGGAAAAGGGGAAAAAAGCGATCACCGTTACCACAGCGCCGATTTATATGGAAAATATTAATGAAAACACCCGCGTTTTCTGTAAAATCATCGCGCCGCAAACCGTGCAGCCGGTGGGCAAGCCGTGGCCGGATGTGGAGGTGAACATCAGCGTCAAACAATAGGGATTCAGGCTGAAGGGCGGTCTATAATCAATTATTGGTCAGGCCATTACGCAAGCACCGGGAAAAGTAGTTTGATCCCGCTCGCGATAAATTCAATGCCGATGGCCGCCATAATCAGGCCCATGATGCGCGTGACAATATTGATCCCTGTTTTTCCCAAGAGGTTGGATAGGAAATGGGACGCCCGGAAGATGGCCCAGATAATCAGGGAAATGAGAATGATTTCGCCGCCGAGAATGGCGTAGTGTGTCACCGATGAGTACCGGTTGGCGTACAAGATGACGGCGCTGATGGCCCCTGGCCCTGCCAGCAGGGGAAGCCCCAGCGGAACCACCGCCACCGAATCACTATTGGCTTTATCAATGGCCTCCTCCGGAGTCTGCTTCACGTTGCTCAGTCGCGCGTGCATCATGGAGATCGCCATGAGCAGAAGAAGGATGCCGCCGCCTACCCGGAACGACCCGATGGAAATCCCGAAAAACTTGAGAAGCATTTCCCCTGTCATTAATGTTGAAATCAGCACCACGCAGCAGGTAAATGCCGCGATTCGGGCGGTTCGCAATTGCTGGGCTTCGGTAAAATTATCGGTGAGGTTTAGAAACACCGGTACGGTGCCGATGGCGTTCACAATCGAGAACAGGCTCACAAAAAATTTGATATATTCGGTCCAGGATGCCAATACCGGTTCGCCCCCTCATGACGGACTATGGTTGGTTTTTTTTCTTATGCCGCATCGCATTGTTCAGCCAGGTTCTTGCAACCGATCAGCTTGCCGTCCCCAGGCGCGTAAAAATCCTCCAGGACGGCTTCAAACCGGTAGCCGCAACGATGGTAAAAGGCGCGGGTGGGCTCGTAAGCATCGCTTTGGGATGTTTCGATATAAATACTCCGTCCCCCCATCTTCAGCACCAGGCGTTCTGTCTCATCGGCCAGGATGCGGCCAAGCCCCTGATTTTGAAAATCCGGATGCACGGCGATCCAGTACATATCAAAGCTGTTCGCGGTGCACGGGATGGGGCCGTAACAGACATATCCAGCCAACCGGCTGTTTTTTTCCAGAAACACAAAATGATAATCGCTTGCCCCCCCTTTTGCCAGCCGGTCTTCCACCAGTTCCACCGCCACGTTCACTTCGTATGAATGGAAAAAGCCCGTGGCTTCCACCAGTTTGCGTATATCTTGGACATCCTGCGGGCAGGGCGCGTACCTGAAAACAGCGTCTTTGGGATTTGGTTTCTGGGAGCCGCCGCCCATCAAGCTTTCTGTCACGGGAACGGCGATGGACGAGGCGCTCTTCTTTCCTTCTTGATGCATGGCATCGGCCAGAATGCGTTCGATGGCCTGAGGAAATGTCATTCCAGCCTGATTTATTGCTGCTCTAAATCCAGCGTCCCTTGATAAGCATGGGTTGGCGTTGACCTCCAGAATCCAGGGCCGGTTTTGACCGTCAACCCGGAAATCCACACGGGCATATCCCCGAAGGTTAAAGACATGCCAGCACCGAAGGGCTGTTTGGCGCAGCTCCGTCAGCAGGGCCGCGTCAATATCCGGAAATTCAAATTGCCGGGTGGTATGGGTATATTCAAATGAGGTTTCATCCCATTTGGCTTTGTAGCAGACGAGACGTGGCCTGTCTTTTTCAAAATTTTCAAATACGATTTCTGCGGGTGGCAGCACAACCGGCCGCTCCGATCCGCCAATGATGGACAGGTTGAACTCCCGGCCGTCAATGTATTGTTCTGCAAAACACGCACCGCCCAGATCCGTGGCGCGCAGGCGAAGAACACCCATCAAATTTTCCGGGCAATCCGGGGATATCAGGGCATTGCCGTCAATCCCAAGGGATGCATGTTCCCAGACGGATTTGACGATCCAAGGGCTGTGGGGACGGACGGCTTCATCGGGCAGGGTGAACCGGGAACAGGATTCATGAGGCCAGGGCCCGATCCAGAAAGGGGTCGCAAGGCCGCTGGCCTGCATCCGCGCCTTGGATAGGATCTTGTGGGAGGTTTCGTGAATGGCGCTCGCGGGCGCGCCGGTATAAGGAATGCCTATAGCGTCAAACAGGCTGGGGACAACGCCGATCAGCCGGCCATGGCCATCCATGGGTTCCACCAGATTGAAAACCATGTCCGGGCGCGCCGATATAATTTTTTGCTTGAACGCCGACAGATCCAGGCTGCATGATATTGTAAGGGGCAGATGCCCGAGTCCGGAAAGGGCCTCAAACACGGCCGCTACTTGATCCAGCACATCCCGCTCATCACGCGCGGCGGCTTCATCCACCTGATTGTAGGCAATGGCCACGCGCATTTTTTCCGGCAGAGCGTTCATGCCTGTTTATCCTGAAGGTTTTCTTCCACCGGAATCCGCAGCAGTGCTGATATCAGAATATTTTGGATGAGCGCATCATAGGGAACGCACAGATGCCCGCACAAAATAGGCAGGTCCGAATGCACCGGATGCAGGCCGGCCAAAGGGTTGACTTCCAGAAAATATGGATTTCCTGCATTATCGCACCGTAAATCCGTCCTCCCGCCGTCCCGGCATCCCAGAGCGCGCCATGCGCCGAGAGCCGCCGCTTCAGCCGCACGCACAGACGGGTCTTCGGCCGTCACCAGATGATACTCGACCCGGTCTTCATATTGGTCCTTATTGTCATAGGAATAAACGCCTTTTTCCGCATTTGGCAGCAGGATGACTTCCATGGTTCCCAGAACCCTGGCTTCCCGGCCGGTCCCCACGATGCCGGTTGTAAACTCACGGCCTGAAAGGTATTTTTCCACAAGTACCGGCTGATGGAAAGCATTGATCAGTTTTCCGCATATTCCGGCAAGCTGCTCCTTCTGGTGAACAATGGACTGGCTGCTGATTCCCTTGCCTGTTCCTTCCGCCACGGGTTTGACGAAATAGGGGGGCGCGAAATGGATTTTTTCCGCATCCCCTGATGATTCCACCACCATGAAATCTGGCGTGGGGAGGCCATGTCCCCGGACCACATGCTTGGTCATGCCCTTGTGCAGAGTCAGGCCCATGACCACGGGGTCTGAAAACGTATAGGGAATCCGGTACAAATCCAGAATCGCCGGAACCTGGGCTTCCCTGGCAATGCCATAAAGCCCTTCACAGATATTAAACACTATATCCCACCGGTCTCCCCGCACTAGGCGTTCGGTAAGCCGCCAGGCGTTGCCGATGCGATCCGTGACATGTCCCATCCCTTGAAGGGCGGATTCTATGGCGAGGATTGTTTCCTCCCGGTCAAATTCCGCGGTTTCTTCACGGCTGTAGCCCATTGCGAGGTAATCCGAGCGCAGATCATACGTCAGACCGATTTTCATCCGCACATCCTGTTTAAAGACAAGCGGATGTCATCAGCAGCCATGAATCTCTCCTTGAAGTGAATATGGGTCAAAACTATCGGCAGTATCGGGATAACGGAAAATTTTCTCCTCATAATTGCATAATACCAGATTATTGTCCTGACGGCCCATGACATAGTTCGGCATGACTGGAATTTTACCGCCGCCGCCAGGGGCGTCCACCACATAGTTGGGTACTGCATATCCGGAGGTATGCCCCCGGAGCCCGCGGATAATTTCCATGCCTTTTTCCACGGTGGTCCGGAAATGGCTGGTACCAGTCACCGGATCGCACTGATAGAGGTAATAGGGCCGCACCCGCATTTTCATCAGATGGTGAACCAGGTCTTTCATGGTGTCTACATTGTCGTTGACTCCTTTAAGCAGCACGGTTTGGGAGCCTAAAGGAATCCCGGCATCCGCCAGCAGACGGGTTGCGCGATAGGCTTCGGGCGTACATTCATCCGGATGGGTGAAATGCAGACTCATCCACAGCGGATGATATTTGCGCAGCATTTTCACCAGTTGCGGCGTGATGCGCTGGGGAAGCACCGCTGGCACCTTGGTGCCGATGCGGATGATCTCCACATGAGGGATGGCGCGTATTTGATTGATAACCCAGTCCAGTTTTTTATCGCTCAGGGTCAGCGGATCACCGCCGGACAGGAGCACGTCCCGGATGGTGGGCGTGTCGCGGATATACTGGATAGCTTTTTCAAGCCGCGAACCGCCGGCATGGATATCCCCCCGCCCGATCATCCGGGAGCGGGTGCAGTAACGGCAATACACGGAACAGAAATCAATCAAAAGCAACAGCACCCTGTCCGGATAGCGATGCACAAGTCCGGGCACCTGGCTCTGGCCTTCCTCGTTCAATGGATCGTTGGCCTCCCCCGGCACTTTGAATAGTTCATGCACCGTCGGAATGACCGTTCGCCGGAGCGGATTGTCCGGTTCATTTACAGGTAAGAGGCTCATATAGTAGGGCGTGATGCCCAGAGGAATTTTGACGCTTAAGTTATTGAAAGCGCTTTGTTCTTCGTTTGAGAGTTTTAAAAAACGGTTTAGCTGCGCAGGCGTACTGATCCGGTTTTGGATCTGCCATTGC
>DAIEHU010000076.1 GCA_027353395.1 Desulfobacteraceae bacterium | reverse complement strand
GGAATCTGGTCATCAATGGCCACTGGCTTTCGGAAACCTACGGCGGATTTTTCAAGGGAACGCCCATTATCTTTGACTCCCCGACCCATTTCCATACGATGGGAATCCGGCCCGGCGGCAAGGAATTTGTCGTGATTGACGTGGACATTCCGGAAACCTTTAAACTGACATCAAGGCTTGCATCATGATGACAACAGGCATGATACGCATTATGCGGACCATCGGGATTCTGTGCGCCGTTCTTTTTCTCTTCAGGGCGAATGCGGATGCGGCCCAGGAATCAACCCTGCAGCCCCCGGTATTCGCCGGCCAATGGCCCTATCATTCCAGCAAGGCCATCGCGATGGATACCAGCCGGGGCCTTGTGTTTCTGGGAAACGGCGACCGGATGGACATCCTGGACATGGATTTGCATCACCTCGCCTCCATGACCGTCACCCAATCCGGCCTGATCAGCGCCCTGTTTTATGCCGGATCAAGCCATATCCTGTACATCGCATGTAAAAACAATGGCTTGTGGATGGTTGACACGTCTGATCCCGAAAAGCCATTCAAAGCCGGGGCCTATCTTCCGCAAGCATCCACCACGGAGGTCAACGGCGTGTTTGTTGAAGGCAATCGCGCCTATCTGGCCGGGGGCGTGGACGGGCTCTTCATTTTAAATGTCTCGGACACCGCCAACCCGGTATTTTTGAGCCAGTCCACGCTTCCCGGCGGGTTTGGGATTTCCTACGCCGTGGATGTCGCCGCCTCCGGCAATTTCGCATATGTAGCCGATCTCTACACCGGCATTCATGTGGTTGACGTGACGGACCAGTCAACGCCCGTCTATAAAAAAGGCATCGCCCTGGCCGGCGCTCATGATCTGGCGTTATCCGGTAATTATCTGTACGCCACCCTTGAAGGCGGCGGCATGGCCATCACCGATATCACCACGCCCACGTCTCCCACTGTTGACAGCCTGTTTAACGCCGACGGCACGGAAACGGCGGTGCGGGTTGCAGAGGATCTGGCATATATCGGATACGGCCCGGACGGATTGCGGGTGGTGGATATCACGGACCCGGCCAAACCGGTTCACAATGCCGCCTGGACATATACTGCTTCCGGCTGCACCAGCATCGGCCTGGCGGCGGATACCCAGACCCTCTATATGACCAACGACCAGGTGGGTTTGCAAAAGCTGGATATCAGCGATAAAGCCGCCATGCGGTCCGTGGCGTCCTATGATATGCCTGCGGGCGCGGTAGCAGTCGATATCTCCGGCGATTATGCGGTAATGGTGGATGACAATGCGGGCACAAAACCTGAAAGCGAAGGCCTGCGCATCCTTCAGATATCGCCTTTCAACGAGGCGATCCAATTACATTTGAAAGGATTCTGCGCGACCCCAGGCAAAGCCGGTGATGTGATGATTTCCGGGGACTTTGCATTTGTGGCGGATGGGGAGGCCGGACTTCAGATTATTGACATGACGGATAAAACAGCCCCCGTAATCGCCGGGTCATGCGATACGCCGGGTTTCGCCTCCGGCGTTTATGTGAGCGGAAATTATGCGTTTGTGGCGGACGGGGAAATGGGGCTCACGGTGGTTGACATCACCAACAGGACAGCGCCTTTAAAAACAGCATCCGTTAAACCCCCGGGGGTGGCCATTAAAGTGACCGTGGCGGGGAATTACGTTTTTATCGCCGGCGGGGAGGCCGGACTTCAAATTGTTGACGCCACCAGCAAAACCGCGCCGGTCATTGCCGGGGCCGTTGATACCCCAGGCGTGGCATCGGGCGTTTTTGTAAGCGGCGATATGGCGTTTGTGGCGGACGGGGAAATGGGCATGGCGGTGGTGAATATAGCGGACAAAACCGCGCCCGTCCTCATCCGTTCCGTTGACACGCCTGGGTTCGCCGGAAATGTCACCGTGATCGGGAATTACGCCTATGTGGCGGACGGGGGAAAAGGCGTCTCGGCCATTAATGTGACAGACCCGGCCCAGGCGGCCCTGGACGCCAATTTATCCTATAGTCACGCCGGATTTGCTTCAGATGTATCCAGCGGCTATACGTCCAGCGATGAGGCGCTGTTCACCTTTGTCGCCGATGGCCAGGCCGGATTGATCGCCATCAACCTGGTGCCCAAGAAAACAAATACCCCGGTGAATCCGGGCGGCAGCAGCAGCGGATGTTTTATTCAGGCGGCCGGGAGATAAGCTGGCGCGCCCTGCCCCGCCGGGATTGACAGACATCCGGAATTTCATCTTCCGTCATGCCGGACAACGATCCGTTATCCAGAATGGCGCCCAAGGATTCTTCCACGGCATGACAGACCCCGATTCCGGTTCTGGATTCCGGCCTGCGCCGGAATGACGGGATGTGGGCCGGAACGCCGGGGAAAAAAATCACATGGGTTTCCGCGCCAGAACGGACCAGTAAGCATTCAGGCCGAAAATGGGATAATATCTGGTATCGGCGATCTTTAAGCCATATTTCTTTAAATATTCAGGGTAATTATAAATTTCATGAAAGGCATTGCGGGTGAACAGGTAAAAAAGGGTATCCGCGATATACCAGTATAAATTCTGAATCATCCGGGCCCAGAAATTCCCGCCCGGAAACGCGAAATCCCCCACCACCACATACCCGCCGGGCTTGGTAAGAGCGGCCAGATGACGGACCACCGCATCCATCTGGTTCCGCTCAAATACATTTAAGAAAAAATTGGCGAACACCATATCATATCGCGCGTCCGCCGGCACTTTCAGAATGTCTTCATGCACCTGCCGGACCGGGTGGCTGAAGGTATGCGCCTCACAGCCCTTGCGGAATTTTTCAAGCATGGTCCCGGACAGATCCACCACCGTGACCCGTGCCCCCGATTGCGCGGCCTTGATCGCCTCCCGGCCGTGGCCGACACCGGCAAACAATACCGCATCACCAGGGCGCACCCGGTCAAGCATGGATTCCTTGCAATGAAGAATCCGGCGGCCGCTGTACATATTGCTCAGCAGATCATAGACATGGCCCATTAATTTATAACGGTCTTTCATCCCTGCTCCTTTTGTGTATCTTGTATGTCATTTTTAAACCATCCCGTCCCTCTTGATATTTGCAACGTGATATACTAATGTGCCGCCATGAAGTCAATATTATAACACCTTGAAAGTTAATGGGTTAAGCAAATGAAAAAAATATTGCGGGTTCACCGAATCCTGCTTCTGCTGATCGCCATCAGCCTGATGCCCGGCTGCTCCGGCAAGGATGAAAAAATGGCCTGTTACACCAAGGCCAAAAACTGCTATGACAAACAGGATTATCTCTGCGCGCAATCGGCCCTTGAAGAAGCGGTTCAAATCGATCCGGAATTCGCCGGGGCGTATGCGAATCTGGGCGAGGTCTATCTAAAACTCGGCAAGGTTGAAAAAGCATTTGCCGCCTATCGGAAAGCCGCAGATCTGACCCCGGATGATCCGGAAATCCAGATACGGCTGGCCATGCTGTACATGTTGAACAAAGAAACCGGAAAAGCCCATGACCTCCTTAAAAACGTGCTGGAACACGCGCCGGAAAACCTGACCGCCAACTTTCTTATGGCGCAATTTCATGAAATGGCGGAAGAACATGACCAGGCGGAACGCCTGCTTCAAAAAATCATCACCGCCGATCACAGCCACATCCGGGCATATCTGGCCCTGGCCAACCTCAAGATCCGAAACGGCAAGATAGCGGAGGCGGAAAACGTTCTGAAATCCGCGCTCACGCATCAACCCGCCTCCATGAACATCATTCTCGCCCTGTACCAGTTGTACGCCAGCCAGCAAAAATTCACAGAGGCGGAAAGCCTTCTGCAAACCGCTCTTTTAGAAAGTCCTGAAGCCACCGAACTGCATCTGCTGCTGGGGAATCTCTATTTCAACATGACCCGGTGGGAGCAATCCGAAAGCGAATACCTCAAAGCCGTTGCATCGAACCCCAGGAACCCCGAGCCCGCGCTTCTGGCCGCTAATTTCTATATCGCCGTGGGCCGCCCGGAACAGGCGGAAGCCATGCTTCAAAAAGCCCTTTCCATCCAGCCCGGCAATCCAGGCATTATGCTTCAACTGGCCAGGTTCTATTTAACTAACCGCAATTATAAAGATTCTGAAAAACTGACGGATGCCATACTGGACAAAAACCCGGCCTTTCTCCCGGCCGCGATCCTCAAGGGTGAAACCTTGATCGCCAAAAACGAATGGGACAACGCCATCGTGTATCTGGATGCGCTGATTCAGAAAAATCCGGACGCCTTTCAGCTGTATTATTTAAAAGGCATATCGCTGCTTAAAAAAAATCAGCCGGACCTGGCGCAAATCGAATTCGGCAAAATCCCCAGGGGATGCCCGGAATACATCAACGCGAGGCTCATGCTGGCCGGCATATTCATGGCCCAGAACCGTCTGGTCCAGGCCAGGGAATGCGGAGAGGCCATTCTCAAAATCGATCCTGGCAATTATCCGGCCAAAAAAATCCTGGGCAATATTTTCATGCTTGAGAACCGGTTTGATGAGGCCAACGCCTGCTTTCAATCCCTTACCGCGCTTTCTCCCCAGAATCCGGATGGCTTTTTTCTTTTGGGGATGTCTTACCGGCAGCAGAAAAAATATGCGGAAGCCGCCAGAAATTTTGAGGAGGCCCTGGCCAAAGGGCATGGGGACATAACCGTTTTTGTAAATCTGATTTCCACCCTCATTGAAAACGGACTGGTGGATGACGCGCTGAAACGCTGCGAGGAAGCGCTGAAAAAAGCAAACGACAAGCCCCAGTCCCAGTCCATTATTTATGATTTGATGGGCCGGTTATACCTGACCAAAAACCAGACCGGAAATGCGGAAAAAGCTTTTAAATCCGCCATGATTTCAAACCCGGAATACCTGCCCCCCTATTATTCCCTGGCCAGAATTTATTTTTCCGAAAACCGGGAGGACGCCGCCATCGCCCAATACGAGGCTGCTGTTAAAAGCCCGAGCGGAATGCCCAGGGAACAGCCCAATATGATGCTGGGAATTATTTTTTCCATTAAAAAGCAGTGGAATCTCGCCCAGCTTCATTACCGGAAAGCGCTTGAACTGAATCCCGATTTCGCCCCCGCCGCCAACAATCTGGCATATCTGCTGGCGGAGCAGAATGTTCATCTGGATGAGGCCCTGCGGCTGGCGTTAAAGGCCCGCAAAATTCTGCCCGACGACCCGAGAGTGGCGGATACGCTGGGGTGGGTATATGTCAAGCTGGGTTTCTATGAGCAGGCGATTCAGGCGCTTTCGGAAAGCATGGAGCGTCTCCCGGATAACGCAGCCATCCATTACCATCTGGGCATGGCCTATTACAAAAAAGGAGACATGGAGCAGGCAAAGGCGGCGCTTGAAAAAGCCCTTGATCTGGACAAAAACTTTTCCGGCGCGGCCGAGGCTGCCAAAATTCTGGCGGATATTTAATGGCGAAACAACAGCATCAACCATTGGCCGGGCAATCCGACGCCGTCAGAACGCGGATCATTCCGTTTAAATTACTCATTCTGTGCATTGTCCTGCCGCCAATGCTGTACCTCCTGAGCTTAAGCTTTCTGGAAACCTATCTCCAGCAGAAATACGACAAGGCGGTCAACAACGTCTATCTGTCGGACATGAACAATATCCTGAATGGATTAATCAGCGTCCGGAACAGCATCAACGCCTCCATCCTGACCCTTTTCAAAAATAATTTATTCCTCAAGGCCGGCGGCGCGATAGACGTCCGCGTCGCCACCAAAGACGGCACCATCCTCTATCCGGCCACCTATCAGAATCCCGCCGAGGGCAATCTGGCGGCGGACCCGGTGAAGCTGGCGGAAAAGAACTTCGCCCTGATAAACCAGGGCGCCGAAGTATCGGTGGGCGTTAAAATCCGGCATACATCCTTTCTGGCCATCAGCCTGCTGCTGTTTTATGAGCTGCTGTTTCTGGGGGGGCTCTACCAGTATTACCGCAAGGTCCGGTCCAATGTCCGGCGGGAAGAACACCAGAAAATCCAGGAACTGAACCGGCTCCAGGAACTGGAAACCCGGAGGCTTGCCGAAATCAGCGCGCTTTCCCAGGAAAAGGCGCTGCTGTTATCCGATTATGACGCGCTGCAATCCACATTTGAAAAAGAAAAATCCCAACTCGAAAAAACCGAGGAAGATTTGTTTATCGAAATCGAAATCCTGGAAAAGAAACTGACGGAAATCGATGCGTTAAAAGAAAAAATCCAGGAGATGGAAACCAGCCATCAAGGCGTTGCCAGACAAAAAGAAAAAGCCGCGGACCGGCTTGGCAAACGGTTTAAAGCCCTGTATAAAAATATCGACATCACCATTCGGGCGCTTGACAGCCTGGCGGACATGACCGATGAAATGAGCCTGAAGGCGGAAGAGCTGATTCATCAACTGAATTCTGACGCCGCGCTCGTGCCGGTAAAGCGGAAAGTATTCACCAAAAAAGGCAACGCCACCGCGTTCGAGGTGACTTTCGCCTACAACGGAAGGCTGTATTTCCGGAGATCCAAGGACAACCGGGTGGAGGTGCTGACCATCGGCACCAAAAACACCCAGCAGAAGGATTTGACGTATATTGACAGTTTGTAGGGAATCGAAGAGGCGAGCGCCTGACAAGTAGGGATGATCTATACCTGTGATTAAATATCATAAATTCCGTCATGCCGGACTTGATCCGGCATCCAGTATCTTTTTGGATTCCGGCCTTCGCCGGAATGACGGACTAAGGAGCTGTTCAAAAATTATTCATTCTTTTTAATGAAGTAATTCCACTCACCATGAAAAGAATCCGGGTGATAGCAGAGGGATTTCATTTCGGCGTCCGCCACCTTGATTCCATTGGGATATTGATTCATATCCAAAGAGGCCCGCACCTTGATTCCTGTGCGCGTTGTAGTGTTTTCTATTAGGCTGACGATGACCTCATGACTGACGAGGGGTCGCCCACGCCAGTTCAGGCTGATGGCACTGAACAGGCGATGTTCTATCTTGTTCCATTTGCTGGTTCCAGGGGGGAAATGACTGACAAAAATCTCCAATCCGGTTTCGTTTGCGAACTTTTGCAATTCCACTTTCCAAAGCCTGACTCGAGCGCCATTGCTCCCGCCACTGTCCGCAGTGATCATCAGGCGCTTCGCATCCGGATATCTTTCTCTTCCCATCACATACCACCACCTGCGAATACTTTCCACGGCGAAAACCGATGTGTCGTGATCGGTGCCGACATTCACCCACGCCTCGTTGCTCGTCAAGTCGTAGACACCATACGGGGCCACCTTGCCAAGCTCTTTATCCATAAAATCATGAACCTTGACCTTCACAGGGTCTCCCTTGGGACGATAGGCTTTTCCTCCGTTTTTATAAAGCCCGACAATTTCCTTTTTCTTTGTGTCCACCGAGATCACCGGTTGCCCCTCCTCTTGGTTGGACTTGGTTCGCGCGGCAATGAATTGAAATTGGGCGTCTCGATCCGGATGAGATGTTCCTTCAAGGGTTTTTTTGTTTCCTTGCAAACTATAACCTTGCTCCGCAAGCAGGGTTCCAACTGTAACATGACCAACTTTGTGTCCGTTGGCCTGGAGTGTTGCGGCCAGCTTGCGAAGGCTCTGGGTAGTCCACAAGAGCGGAGACTCTGGATCACCCATGGTGCCGGTTTCAACAAGATATTTTAGAGCATCAAGCAAAGATTTGTCTTTTTTCTTGAGCGATTTTCTCCCAGCACCCGTGCGTCGAATACGACCTTCGGCCAAAGAAAATTCGCCGGACAATTCCTTCCTCCCGGCAATAATGACGCTGCGCGAAATTCCTGTAATCTCATGAACAAGCTTAAGGCCACCCCGACCGTGGGCTTGTGCCTCTGAGGCGGCCCAAAGGCGTCGCCCTTTCTCGTCAAGATGAGGCCATATGGTTTTATGTCGGATACGCATTCGTTCGGCTTTTTCCATGTCCAACATAATGCCAGAAATGGAAAGAAAAGTCTATTTAATTTTTGAACAGTTCCTTAGAGAATTTACACAGGGTTGCAATATATCAGACACCATAGGGCGCGGGGAATTACCCCGCCCGAAGCAGGAGGGGGACACCGGGGCACACCCGGTTTCAATCCAACATCGCGCCGATAAAGCACCCGGGATGTCCGCCGGTTCCTGGTTTTGAGACAACGGCGTTCGGGTCCGACTGAGTGGTGAATGACCATGAAAAAGTCTTGTCAAAGGACGCCGCCGCGCCTTCGGTGGGGAGAGCGGACGCATATTGTATCGAACCATCATATTTGGTGTCATACGCCAGCGGTTCGTTTTTATTGAGTCTTTCAAAAACCGCGATGACATGGTATCCTGAATTATTATACCGCTCAAAGTCCAGAACCGCAAATCCTTCAACAACTTCTCTGACGGTTTGGGTGCCGGATGTCGTTTCCTTTTCCAGCTTAAATGAACCGATATCGATCTGGGACGTTTCCACCAGCGGCGAAAAATTCACCTGGATCTTGGCGGCGCTGTTGACATCCACGCTGGCGTCGTTCTGCGCCGGAACCGATGAAATCACCACGGGGATGGAGATGGCGTCCGCGGCTCCGGTATGGGCGGCATTCCGGCGGAACATGGGCCACGCGCTTTTTGCTGCCGTCAGATTGCCCGGATTAATGGCGTACACATATTTGTCCCTGGAACCGAAATAAATGGTGCCGTGCGAGTCAATCACCGGGGATGACTGGATAATATCGCCTGTCTTAAAGACCCAGTCCTGAGCATTGTCGTTATTAGAAAGCAAGGAGGAGGATTGATTTGGGGATTGAAACGCATAAAAATTGCCGTCTCTGCAGCCCACATAAACCACATCATTTGCCCCCACAGCCGGAGACGAATTGATCCCAAACGGCGGGCTGGTCTGCACGGACCAGGACAAGCCGCCGCTGGCGTTCAACGCGAACAGATATCCGTCCCAGAGCCCAACATAAACGTTTCCGTCCGACCCGATGGCCGGGGATGAATAAAAACCCGTTCCCCCATTTTTTTCCCATCGCTTGGAGCCGTCCACATTGAGACAGAAAAAATAAAAGTCATAGATATTCGCGGCGCCGGTTTTGCATTCTCCAACATACACCGTGCCGTCCGGCCCGATGGCAGGCGACCCATATACCTCGGCTTTTGTTTCAAACGTCCATTTCAACGCACCGTTATCGGCTGCGACCGCATACACATGCCGGTCCTGGGATCCCACATAAACGACCGCTTCAATCCCGTCATAACCGATGGCCGGGGATGAAACAATTTTATCACCGGTCTGGAACTGCCATTTCATGGCACCGGTGGCGTTAATCGCATAAAGGCTGCCATTGCTGGATCCGACATACACCATCCGCCCGTCTGTGCTGACAGCCGGAGACGAAAAAACATAGTCTCCCGCATTAAACGACCATTTAAGCGCTCCTCTGGCGTTTACGGCTTGAAGGGTATTGCCCGAACCGAAATAAATGGCGCCGTCACTACCTACCGCCGGAGAGGACCGGATTTCGCCCCCCGCCGGAAACCGCCAGATTTCCGCACCGGTTTCCGGCTCAATAGCGTAAAGATTCCCGTCATCGGACCCCACATATACCGTACCGTCAGGA
>DAIEHU010000075.1 GCA_027353395.1 Desulfobacteraceae bacterium | reverse complement strand
GACTTTCGGACGGCGAAAAAATCGCGCTGTCCCCGGTGAATGGAGGAACGCCATGAAAACCGGACACAACAGCCTCTCCATCATCATCGTCCGGGCGTTTCTGGGCTCCAACCTTGCTCTGATTCTGATTCTGCTCTCACTTACGTTGGGCGCCGTGGCGCTGATGGTGACGCCCCGTGAGGAAGAGCCCCAGATCGTGGTGCCGGTCTCCGATATTTTTGTGTCTTTCCCGGGCCATTCCGCCCGGGAAGTCGAACAGTTGGTCTCTTCTCGGCTTGAAAAATATCTATTTCAGATTGACGGCGTGGAATATGTGTATTCGCGTTCCCTGCCCGGACAGAGCATCGTGACCGTTCGTTTTCTGGTGGGCCAGGACAGGGAAAAAAGCCTGGTAAAAATCAGCAAGTGGCTTGACCAGAATACCGACAAAATTCCGCCGGGCGTTGCCGGTTATGTGGTAAAACCAGTTGAAACCGATGACGTTCCCATTGTCACGCTGACATTCACCAGTCCGTCTCAGGACGACTACAGTCTGCGACGCATCGCCGAAGAGGTGATGGACCGGCTCCAGTCCGTTCCAGATGCCGGTATCACCTCCATTTCCGGCGGCAGGCCCCGCCAGATTCTGGTGCGGTTAAACCCTGAAGCCATGGCCGCCTTTCATATCACGCCGATTGATGTCAGCCGGGCATTGCAGGCCGCTGACGCCAGTGTCCAGGCCGGAAGCTTTTCGCAGACAGACCGGGATGTGCGGGTGGAAGCCGGGCGTTTTCTTGCCGATAAAAAGGATGTGGAATCACTTGTGGTGGGGATATCCTCCAGCGGATCTTCATCCCCGGTCCCCGGAGAACAGCCGGTCAGCCGGCCTGTGTATTTGAAGGATGTCGCACAGGTTATGGACGGCCCCGGAGAAGTGACAAATTATGTGCGCTTCAGCGCCGGACCTGCATGGACCCATTCCAAGGAAACCGGCGCCGCGGGGCAGTGGATTGCAGGCCGCCCCGCCAAGGCCCTCCCCTTGCCATCGTCACAGCCCGCGGTCACCATTGCCATCGCCAAACAAAAAGGCGCAAACAATGTCAAGGTGGCGGAAGACATCCTTGCCCGGATGAGCCAGATCCGCAAAGACATTCTCCCGGATGACGTGAGCGTTGCCATCACGCGCGACTACGGCGTTACGGCCAATGATAAGGTAAACGAGCTGGTGGAAGGGCTCACGGTGGGCATCATTGTCGTGATCGCCCTGCTCACGATGGGTTTGGGGTTCACCGAATCCATCGTTGTGGCGGTGGCCGTTCCCTGCGTATTCGGCCTGACCCTCGCCATCAATTACCTTTTCGGGTTCTCCATCAACCGCGTTACCCTGTTCGCCCTGACCGTATCGCTGGGGCTTCTGGTGGATGACCCCATCGTGGATGTGGAAAACATTCACCGGCATTTTGAAATGACCGGCAGGGCCACCCGTGATATTGTGCTGGAAGCGGTCAATGAAGTGCGTCCGCCTCTTATCGCCGCGACCATCGCCGTGATTATTTCTTTTCTGCCGCTTTTTTTCGTGACCGAGGAAATGCACGATTATCTGCGGCCCATGGCTGTCAATGTGCCGGTCACCATGCTCATGTCCATGTTCATTTCGTTTACTGTCACGCCGTGGCTGGCCCTTCACGCCCTGAAACACCGCTACGAAAAGAGATCCCGGAATAACAGCGTTGCGGCGCCTTCGCCCCATGAACCGTCGGATATCACGCAAACACGGCTTTACCGCATTTTTCGTCCGCTGCTGGAACCGCTTCTCAAAAACCGGCTGCTTTCCTTCGGATTTCTTTTTGTGATTTTTCTTGCCTTTGTGGCGAGCCTTTCCCTGGTGGCGACCCGGCGGGTGCAACCCAAACAGCTCCCCTTTGACAACAAGGATGAATTGCTGCTTGTCATTGACATGCCGTCCGGTACAACCCTGGAGCGCACGGACGCCGCTACCCGGGATTTTGAAGCCTATCTCCATACCGTTCCGGAAGTCACTGATTTTGAAGCCTACGCCGGCACCCATTCGCCGGTGGATTTTAACGGGCTCTCCCGCAAGTATTTTCTGCGGGAAGCTCCCAACAAGGCCGATATCCGAGTAAACCTTATCCATAAGACGGAACGTCAGGCGGCAAGTCACTTGATCGCCTTGAGGCTCCGGAACGATCTGACGGCGATTGCGGCGCGCAACAACGCCAAACTCAAGATTGTTGAGCTTCCTGCGGGGCCTCCGGTGCTTTCCACCGTTGTGGCTGCGGTGTATGGCCAGCCGGGCCAGAGCTACGCGGATATCATCAATGCTTCACGGATTGTCAAAGACCGGATGCGCCGGGAACCCGGAGTGGTGGATGTGGATGACACGGTGGAGGAAGACCAGATCAAAGCAGTTTTTGTGACCGATAAGGAAAAGGCGGCCTTAAACGGCATCTCCACCGAAGACATCAGCCGGACGCTTCAGATGAGTCTCAAGGGCCTTCCTGATGGGACGCTGGCGGTTCCGGATGAAAAAAATCCGCTTCAGATTGTTCTCTGGATGCCAAGAACCCAGCGGACCGGGACGTTTAATCTCTCCCAAGTGTATGTCAGGGGCGTGAAAGGCGATATGGTGTCCATCGCGGAACTCGGCCGGTGGCAGGAAACACTGGAAGACAAGACCATCTATCACCGCAATCTTGAGCCGGTGGTGTATGTTACCGCGGAGATGGCCGGAAGACCGCCGGTGGAAACCATCATGGATATCCGGGCGGATGAACGTCTGCCGGAACAGATGCACCCCGAGGGAACCGGCGTATCCAAGGCCGCTGCCCGGCCCCTTAATGAACGCACCCTTAAACATAAGGGCGGCGATGTCTTCTGGGCGCTCCCGGAAGGCATCCATGTCGCATGGTGGGATGAAGGGGAAATGCGGCTGACCGTTCATATTTTCCGGGATCTTGGCATCGGATTTCTGGGCGCGCTCATCGGCATCTATATCCTGCTGGTCTACCAGACAGGATCTTTTGGGATGCCGCTCATCATCATGCTGGCCATTCCCCTCATGGTAATCGGCGTTATGCCCGGCTACTGGCTGCTCAACCACATCGGAGTCCGCATGGCGGGAGGCTATCTGAACCCCATGTTTTTTTCATCCCCCGCCATGATCGGCATGATCGCCCTGTCGGGCATCGTAACGCGAAACTCCATCATTATCATTGATTTTATTCATCTTTCCCTGAAGCGGGGAAAGACGCTCATTCCGGCCATTGTGGAAAGCTGCGCCGTGCGTCTGCGTCCGATTCTGCTGACATCCGGCGCCGCCATGCTGGGCGCATTACCCATCACAATGGATACTGTGTTTGCGGGTCTTGCCTGGTCGCTCATTTTCGGGCTTCTGGCCTCAACGCTTTTCAGCCTGTTTGTGATTCCCGTGGCCTACTACCTGATTTACGCCCATAAACCAGGACATGGACTGCCCGAAGACATGCAAGAGACATATTGATGCGGCCTTTCCTGTCAACCCCATAAAGGACATGCAATTGATGCGGACAAAAAAAATCTTGATTATTTTGCTGTTGATGTCATTCTCCGTATCCGGGGCTTTGGCCGCCAGCGGCACACCACTTCCTGTAGAAATGACCCTGGAGCAGTCCGTCGATTATGCTCTAGCGCACAGTCCGGACCTGCAGGCCGCCCAATCTGAAATCATCCGGAGGGAAGGGACGGCGATCACCGCCCGTTCCGGGCTGCTGCCGCAGATAGACGTATTCGGCGAAGCAAACCGGACCTATCACGACCATGCCTATCCGCCGGCGTCGTCGCCGCAAACCTTGCGATTTGACGATACGATTTATACGGCGGGGGCTGAACTGAAGCTGCTGGTATGGGATTTTGGACAAACCGCCAATGAACTGACCGCGGCCCGGGAACGCATTATTTCCGCGCAAGCGTTAAAAGACCGGCGGAAACAGGAAATCATTTATACCACCGCGGCCCTGTATCTTAAAACCCTCACCTATGACGATCTGATGGACGCCGCGATATCCACCCGGAAAAGCCTTCAATCGCTGCTTGGGCAAACGAAGGAACTGGCCGATGCCGGCCGGGCGGTGCCGGCGGATGTCCTCAAAATTTCCACCCGTCTGGCGGAAATTGAAAGCGACATGGCCAGTCTTGAAGCAGGCCGCCGCACATCGGTCAGTCAGCTTGCGGCGGTCATGGGATGGGATGGCGAACCGCCCCGGCTGAAGTATTCGCCGCCGGAAGACGGAACTTTTGCACCCCCTGAAAACGCTGACGCGCTCATCTCAAAAGCCGGTCCCAGACGGCCGGATCTCCGTTCGCAGGAGAGTGAAATCCAGGCGGCGATGCATCAGGAAATCGCGGCCCGGCGTTCCCGATGGCCGCGCGCCGAACTGCGGGCGAGCGCCTATGAATATACCGCGCCCGATCCGGTATCAAGCCAGGGAAATCTGCCGCCCAGGCCGGACGATGCTGTTGGCGACTGGATGGTGGGGCTTCATATTTCCATGCCCTTGTTTGATTCAGGCAGACGGTCCGGCCAGATACAGACCGCCGCCGCGCAAACAGATATTGCCAGAGCGTCTGAACGCAGGCTCCGGCTCGACATCCAGAAAGAAGTCCGCGGCGCGCTGGCGGACCTCGAAAGCGCTCAAAAACGCGTGCAGGCCACCCGGCAGTCCGTTGTCCAGGCCCACGAGGTTCTCCGTAACGAAAAGCTCAAATATGCCGCGGGCCGAAGCGTCATCAATTTTGTGCTGGATGCGGAGGCGGCGCTCCTTAACCATCAGTCGCTCTTGCGGCAGGCCCAGCGCTCGGCTTACCTGGCCCGGCTGGTTCTGAAATTGAGCGTGGGAGACATTGACCCGGCGGCGGTCGCCGCCTTGAAATAAGAACGCATCAATTATATTGTGGAATCATTTATGAATTTATCACACAAGGAGTTTTGTATGTCCAGTCGCAGCGTCAATCGCATTGCATTTGGTTGTTTCCAGTTTATTATCGCGGTCTGCTTTTTTACTGTTCTTACGTCCGCCCGCGCGGGCGAAAGCAAACCCGTCGCCGTCACATTAAGCGATGCTTATGATTTCGGTGAAGTGTTTGAAGGGCCGGACGCGATTCATGAATATATCATCAAAAATACCGGGGACGCCAACCTCGAAATCAAAAACGTCAAAGCCGGGTGAGGGTGCACCACAGTCTCGTTTGACAGACTGATCGCTCCGGGTGCGGAGGGAAAAATCACGGTGAAATTTTTGGTGTCTGCAACCGGCGAAGTCACGAAGCCATCGATAGTAAGTGCGGAGCCCGAAGGCATATTTGAGGAAAACGTGCTGAAGGCTGTTTCACTTTGGAAATTTAAACCGGGCATATATAAAGGAAAAGCCGTTGCAACGTGGATGATACTGCCGGTACTGTTCAAAATCAATTAACCTGTCGCGTTTAAAACGTTTCAATGAAATTTGAAATCCAGTAAGGGCCGGGGAGCCATCGGCTCGCACTTCCTGATTCCGGCCTTTGACGGTTCTTTTGACCGGCGCGGGCACTTGCAGCCTACCCTGAAAACCAGCCCGGAATGATAAGGTTTCCCATCCACGGCGGAAGGCCGATGGGCAGATAATATAGATTCCCGGCCACCACCTTTTCCGCCCAGATGTTTCAGCGCCTCACGCCTGATGTCTCCCGGTTCCCTATCTTGGTTTATACCCGAACAGATTCATGTATTCCTCAAACCGATCCGTAATCTGCGCATCCGTCATACCGAAATCCGCTGAACAATACCGGTGCGTTCCGTGTTTATGCTGGGGGTTGCCGGCAATAAACACCTTCATGCGCGCTTCCACCTGCGGCCCGAATTCAATTCCATGACGGGCATAGAGGTTTTTCACAACCGATAGCGGGTCAGCCAGCAGTTCCGCATATAAAATGTCATGGACCCTGACCCCGTGGTAGCTTCTTGAAAACAGGTTGCGCCGCATCTCCACATCCAGCATGTCCACATCGGCTTCCGCCATTTTCCGGACATCCAGACGTTTGACCACATTGCAATGCGCGGCATACACGAGGCTATTGACGCTGTTGCATACATCCACCGGATGGCGGTGGGTCTGGACCAGGATCGCATTCGGCATCAGCCGCAGGATTTCATTGACGGAACCGGTATGGGCCGGGGCTTTCAGCACCAGACGGCGGGCCGGGCTCTGGGCCTGAAATATTTTTAATAATCGCACATAGTCCGCATAACTTTTGAGCCGGTCTCCGCCCATGCACCACCGGACATAGGAGTATACCGGCGCCAGCATCCAGTAAGCGCCGCTCTGAAATGTCAGGGTCATCAGAAAAATGCATTCCTCATATTCCGTGTCCCGGATCACATGAATATGATCAAAATGTTTCGTCAGCCGCCGGAACAGGTTATATTCAAGCTTGGCGGCCAGTTTCCGGTAATCATGGCGGCCCCCCAGCGGCGGAATGGGATGGGTCAGCTCCCAAAAATACAGGCCCCGGTTGCGGTCATCCTGGGCCAGCAGGCGATGAAAAAATGTGGTGCCGGACCGGGGAAGTCCCAGCACAATGATGGGCGGGATAAGTTCTCTTTCGAAGACGTCCGGGCGTTTCTTTTGATAATCAATGAATTTCAGACGGTTTTCCAGGCTTCTCTCAATGGCGGCCCGTTGGAGTATCCTGCCCAGAAAGGTCAGGTCTGCATCATGCGCAACCGAATCGATGAACCGGTTTAAGCCCTCCCGGAAATACGGGTCGCCATAATCCTTTAATGAACACCGCCTGGATATGGTTTCCAGCAGTTCCGTTTCATTCAAACGGACAATCGCAGCATCCTTGTCCGCAAACTTTTCCCCGCATGTGTTGATCAACCGGGCAAGGCCCGGCATCGCCTGATGATCCGGAAGCATATCCGCACTCCACAGTTAAAAATGGTTTTCTTACGGGTTGTGATTTCACTTCCAATGGAGAGTAAAACCGATTATCTTGGAACAACAATTATTAATTTTATGGCTGTTTTTTTCAAAACCGCCGGCAGGCACGTCAACCCATCAACAGGAGCCGCGCTCATGATTCATAGCCCTAAACAAACACCCGCATCCGACGAAACAGAAGAGATCGTACAGCGGTTCAAGGATTTCGCCATCCGGCATATCGCGGCATATCCCGGCCTTCATCAGCAGACCCGGTTTCCGGAAAACCTGTGGCATGAGATGCAAGAGTATGGTTTATTCGGGATCGGCATCGACCCGGCATACAGGGGGAAGGCCGATGGCGAAAAAAAACCTCGGGTATCGCCCTACCGATTGCTGTCAATTGCCGGAAACACAATGGCGGCGCACGGCGGCAACCTGGGGGTATGCCTTTCCTGGTTGATCCATGAGATGACCGCCCTCTGGCTGATTCAGTCCACCGGGACCGGAGAGCAGAAAAAAATTTATCTGCCGGATCTGGCATCCGGAAAATTCACGGCCTGTCTGGCGATATCGGAACCGGGCATCGGCGCCCATCCCAAGCACCTGGCCACGACCGCGGAAGCGGTTTCCGACGGGTTCATGCTCAACGGCGAAAAAACCTACCTCACCAACGCGCCGCTGGCGGATTTGTTTATTGTTATTGCGGTAACCGGAAATGCTGACGGGAAAAAACAATTCACCGCGTTTCTGGTTCCCAAAAGCACGCCGGGATTGACTCTGTCTGCACAGATTGCGTTTCCCTTCCTGCATCCCTCTCCCCACGGCGGCATTGTGCTGAAAAACTGCACGGTTGCGTCCGGGCAGATTCTGGGAAAATTAGGCTGTGCATATGAAGATCTGGTGCTGCCCTTCCGGACCGTGGAGGACACCCTCATGATGGGGCCCATCGCAGGGGGACTGGCCAGCCTCCTTGGGCATCTCATCGCACAATTAAATCAGGATCGGATTATTCCGGATGAACCCATCATAACAACTTCAGCGCAACTGCATTGCGCAACGGAAGCACTGGCCGCCATCTCGATAACCGCGGCAGGGGAACTATACACGGACAGCCGGAATGAAAAGCTGACCGCTTTCGGCTTGTTTTTCAGAGATCAGGCGGGAGAATGCCTGAACCGGATACAAATGGTCATTGAGAAAACAGGCATCACGCAGGATGCGAAACTTTCGTGCATGATGGGAGATCTCTCCGCCGCCATCCGGATTGCTGAAAATGTGTCCAGAATCAAACTTCAGAAACTCGGGAAGAGGCTTTTTGGGCAGCCATTTTAAATACGGCCCCCGCTCCACCTCAGCTTGGTCTTCAACACATCAAAATAATTCTGATCCGGAAATGTAATGACCCGCACCGGATGCGGGCTTTTCGAGATCAGAATCGTGTCCTGACCGTTAATTTCAATCACCGACTGACCGTCAAAGGTAATAAATAGATCGGTCGTCTTTTCCGTCAGTTTGATCTTAATCTTCGCCGTGTCCGGCAGGATCATGCACCGGTTCGTCAAGGTAAATGGGCAAATGGGGGTAATGCGGATGCCCTGGACTTCCGGATGCATCACCGGCCCGCCGGCGGCCAGCGAGTATGCCGTTGACCCGGTGGGCGAGGCCACAATCAGGCCGTCGCTCCGGTAAGTGGTCAGGTAATGGCCGTCAATATAGGTTTCGATGCTGGCCAGCCGCGCCAGCGCGCCTTTGTTGATCACCGCGTCATTCAACACGGTTTCGGCGGCGATCTCCCGGCCTTCCCGCAGAACCCGCACAAACAGCCGGGAACGTTCTTCAACCACAAAATCACCCGCCAGAACGCGCCGGGCGGATGAAAAAAGGTTTTCCCCGGTAGTGGCGGACAGAAACCCAAGGGCTCCGAACTTCACCCCAATGAGCGGGATGAAATGCCACCCCACCCAACGGGATGCGCTTAAAAAAGTCCCGTCGCCCCCCAGCACGAACACGCAGAACAGATCATCGGGCGCAACGGCTTTCGCCATGCCATTGCGCTCTCCGAGATTTTCAGGGATATGGGTCTGCTCCCGGACCACCTCCATATTTTCAGATATTAGCCACTTTTCGAACGCTTCTGCTTTTTTGAGCGCTTCATCATCCTGCTTGACATATAAACCAATCCGTTTCACGCTACAAATTCCCTTTCAGCGGTTTGCCGGTTTCAATAAGCGCATATCGCCCATTGGCCGGGATTAGTCTATCGGCTGAAATGCGGCTCGGCAAGCATTTTATCATGTTCGAAAAACGCCGGTCGGGCCGGTTGGGTTTTCCATCCCCGGCAAACCCGTAAGTATCCTTCTGATTTTTATGTATATTATTTTATCTTGACATGCCGGTCAATTTCAAGGAAAATTAGCCATTATTATTCCGATAATCAGAACTGTAAAAACTGCATATTTTCAAATCTGATTTTACATCAAAATGGAGTGGTTCCATGAATAAAAAAACTTTCCTTAACTTTCTGATACTGATTCCCCTGACGCTGATGGTTCTGCCGTCATCAGGCCTGTGTGAGCTCAAAAATCTGAATGATGAGGGACTGTCCGAGGTTTATGCTGAAGGGTTCTCCACATTTACCATCACGGATATCGGCACTGACAGTTCAGGAAATAAATTATCCGAAACCGAAGCACGGTTTAATATCCGGGCCACTACCTACACGACGGTGGATTCACTGAAACTCGGGTATC